>CANPWQ010000010.1 GCA_947584965.1 Candidatus Gastranaerophilales bacterium
GTTATGTTCGCTTGGAACAGTAAATTTACCGTATCCGTCGGCCCGTTCCTGTGCTTCGCTATTATTATCTCCGCTTTGCCTTTATTGTTCGCGTCGTCTTTATTATAATATTCATCACGATATATGAACATTACTATATCCGCGTCCTGCTCTATTGCACCCGAATCCCTTAAATCCGACAACATAGGACGCTTCTCGTTCCTTTGCTCTACTCCCCTTGATAACTGCGATAACGCTATTATCGGCACATCAAGCTCCCTTGCCAGTCCTTTTAATGCCCTCGATATCGCAGATATCTGCTGATTGCGGTCGTTTGTATTTCCTCCGCCCTCCATTAACTGCAAGTAATCGATTACAACAAGCCCTAAGTCTTTTTCTTTCATCATCAGCCGTCTGCATTTTGCTTTAATGTCCGTTACTGTCACGCCCGACTCATCATCAATATATATCTTCGTTTCAGATAACTTCGTCATCGCATCTATTAACTTTTGCCAGTCTTTCGGCTGAAGATTGCCTTGGGTTACTCTTTGCGTTTCGACCTCGGCTTCAGAACATAATATTCTTCGCCCTATTTGCACTTTTGACATTTCCAGTGAAAATATCGCTACCGCTTTTTTGCTTATTTTTGCTACATTTTGCGCTAAATTAAGCGCAAATGCGGTCTTTCCCATAGATGGTCTTGCCGCAAGTATTATTAAATCCGATTTTTGAAGCCCCGAGGTTATTGCGTTTAAATCGTAAAAACCTGTATCTACCCCGACTAAATCCGCTTTATTGTTAAATCTTTCTTCTATTTGAGCATAACTTGTTACTATTATATCTTCTATCGGGATTAAATCCGTTGTGCTTTTCTTCGCTGCTATATTAAAAATTAATTTTTGCGCGTCATCCAGCACCATATCCGTGTCATCGTTCTCATAAGACATTGATACTATCTCGGAGCCTGCCGTTATTAATGCTCGTTTTATCTCTTTTTCCTGTATGATTTTGGCATAATAATCTACATTTGCAGTAGTAACAACATTTAATGCCAAGTCGTTTATATAAGCTCTGCCGCCTGCATTCTCAAGTTCATCTTTATTCCTTAAATGCTCGGATACCGTTACTATATCTATCGGCTCAGAATTTCTGTACAATTCAATTGCTGCCGAATATATGATTTTATGCGCAGGTTTATAAAAACTCTCCGGTCTTAAATATTCGACTACTTTCCCTATTGATTCGGGATTGACTAATATTGCGCCTAACACTGCTTCTTCCGCTTCTACACTCTGCGGGAGCAGTTTTAACATCTGTGTTTCTTTTTGACTGACTAATTTCCCTGCCATTAACCTCTATCCCATTCCTAATTATTATTTATTATCCCCGTTTTTTATTTATTGAGTTATTGCAGTTTCATTTTGATAGTCATTCTTTGGCGCATTCTTTGTACGCTCTTTCTCCCTTGCTAAGTATTCCTGCGCAGTTCTGACTTTGCTATGTATCTGGTCTATATATTGTTCAACATTGCTTAATACATCATCCGCATAGGCTTGCGCGCCTTCGCGAGTTTGCAATGCCTCCTGATACGCTATTCTTCTAACTTGCTCGGCTTCTTCCGTTGCTTTATTCTTCATTTCTTCGCAGTTTTCTTTTACCTGCTCCTGTATCTTCGCTGCTTTTTCTCTTACCGCTCTTATTAATTCAGATTCGCTGAGTATATTCGCTGCCGTGTTTTGCGCTTCGCTTATTATTCTGTCAGCTCTGCTTTGTGCTTCCATATATATATCATCACGGCGCTTTAGTATCATCTCAGCAGTCTTTATTTCCTCAGGCAATATCGCTCTGATTTTACTTAAAATATCTTGTATGTCGTCAGTATTCATAAACAAACAATAACTGCCTACATGAAATTTGTTATCCAACATTTCATCAGCTTCATCTATTAAATGACTAACTCTTAACTCTGTCATGGTATTAACCTTTCATATATTTTTCTTCTAAATACTTTGCTACCGGCTCGGGTACAAATTTTGATATGTCACCTTTCATTAGTGCTATTTCCCTTACCGTTCCCGATGATATAAAATTATACTTCGGCTTCGTTATTAAAAAAACCGTGTGAATGTCACTGCTTAATGCACTGTTTGCTTGCGATAACTGCATTTCATATTCAAAATCCGATACAGCTCTTAACCCTCTTATTAATACATTCGCATTTTTCTTTTTGGCATATTCTATCGTAAGCCCGTCATAACTGTCGACTTCCGCATTTGTTATGTCTTTACAGCTTTCTTTTATCAGCTTTATTCTGTCCTCTAACGGCAAAAAACTTTTTTTGTTTACGTTTACGGATACAACTATAATGACTTTATCAAATATATCCGCAGCACGCTTTAAGACATCTAAATGCCCTTTTGTTATCGGATCAAAACTGCCCGGATATATCGCCGTCTTCAACACTTTTTCCCTTTTTTATTTTTTCTGCTATTTTCATTATATTGCAATCATGCTTTTTAGATTATCGGCATGTTAAAAATGTTTCTAACTTTTTACAATATTTTTAATCAGATACCGTAATCCTTGCACAGTTCAGATGTTCGATTTGTAATATTCCTTATTGCAAAATTTTATCGGACTTTTAACTCGGCGGGTTATATCTTGTAAATTTTTCATCAAAATATAAATGTATACAGTTTTTTCCGTTTTCTTTTGATACGTATAATGCTTTATCAGCAAAATCTATTAAATCTTTTATATCCTCCGCAGCATTGGGGTACTCTGCCACTCCAATACTTACCGTCGGTCTTATTATAGTTTCTTCATCAACTTTAACTTCAATTTCACTGATTTTCTTTCTTAGTCTTTCAGCTATCGTTAACGCATTTTGAGCTGCCGTTTCAGGCAGAATTATTGTAAATTCTTCACCGCCGTATCTTGCAGGTATATCTACATGCCTTATCACCTTTTGGATTGTTGAGGCAATTTCTTTCAATACCATATCACCTACAAGGTGTCCGTATGTATCATTTACGTGCTTGAAGTTGTCTATATCCATCATTATTAATGATAATACATGGTGATACCTTTGGACTCTCTTTATTTCCGTTTCTAACAAGAAATAGAAATGTCTGTGTATGTATAACTTTGTTAATCCGTCTTTTGTCGCCAGCTCGTATAACTGCGCATTATCAACCGCAATAGCTGCCTGATTTGCCAGTGCTTCAACAAATTCCAAATCTTTTTTATTAAAAAGTTTACCGTTCTTTTTATTCGTTATGTTTATTATTCCGATACATTCACCTTTTGCTATTAACGGCACACATATTAAGGATGATACATTATTATCGCTTGAAAATTGGTTAAATCTGGGGTCGTTTCCGCCTAAATTTGTTATTATAGATTTTTTCTCGGTAAATACTTTCCCCGCAATTCCACTGTCAGGCTTCATTTTTTGGCATTCTACCAGACCGTTATTTATATCATCTTCGTGCTTTTTGTCTTTTAACCCGTATACTACTTTTACCTGCAATGTGTTATCAGACGGATCATACAACATTAACGAACCTTTTTCCGCATTAACGGTTTCTATTGCTTTATCAAGTATTACTCCGATTAATCGTTTTAAATCGTCAATAAAGTTTACCGCTTGCGATATATTGTATAATATCGATAAATTATGCAGAGTTTTATTTAAATCCTGTATTTTTGCTTCCTGCTCTCGGGTTTTTATAAACTTATCCAATATCGGCTCTATACAGCTGAAAACTTGATCTAAATATTTTAAATCTTCATCGCTATATTCACTGTTATCTTCTTTTGCGCTTAATGAACATACACAAAAAGCATCATTATCATTATAAAATACTTTTATGTATTTCGATTCAAGCTCTTCCAGCTTGTATGTACTCCAAAACGCTTTATATATTAAACTGCCGTCATGGTTTACTACTTTTATTAATTCCTCTGTTTGATTTTGCAAAAACGGCGCATTTTCGGCATTAAACTCAAACTCTATATCCGAATTACTCGCTATATTCTTTGTTTGGAATATTCCGTTGTTGTTTAAGAAAAATCTTATTTTCTTTATTGATATTGATGTTTTTATCAGTATTGCAACTTTTGAAAGCAAATCTTCCATACTTCGCGACTGATTTGCCGCCATATTTAAGTCAAATAAGTTATGCAGCTCCAACACATTTTTTTGTAAATTATATACTTTTTCTTCAAGTTCATTCGTCATAATATTCATTGTATTATAAAAAATTTATTTTTTCATTTTTTTTATTTAAATTTGCTGTTTATCATTATATCGTTTTTTAATATTTTCGTCGATACTGTTTGTAATTTGTTACATTCCGTTATTTCACTTCGCTGAAAGCCCTCTACAAAACTTTTAGCACTATTATCGCCGAGTATTTTCGGAGCAATAAACTGTATTAATTCATCCGCTAATTTTGCTTCAATTATTGATTTATTCAATAATCCGCCGCATTCCGTCATTATACTTCTTATGCCCGTTTCATACAAAATTTTAACAGCTTCCGCAATATCAATTACCCCGCCTTTTATTTTGCACTTTTCTATATTTATATGAGAGGCGTATTGCTTTATTCTTGATTTTGATACGTTTTCTCCCGTTATTATTATTACTTTTACTCCGTCATCGGCATAAACCTTTGAGTTTTCATCGGTGCTTAATTTAGTATCCAAAACCACCCGCACGGGGTTTCTTCCACCTTTCATTCTGCATGTCATTGACGGATTATCATATTTTATTGTCCCGCTGCCTGTTAATATTGCGTCATAAGCGTTTCTTAACTTCTGCACTTGCGCTCTTGAGGCTTCATCCGTTATCCATTTTGATTGATGAGTTCTTGTTGCAATTTTGCCGTCAAGCGTTATTGCGGTTTTTATCGCTATATAAGGCAGATTTTTTGTTTGGTTTTTTACAAAAAATTTATTCAGTTCAATGCATTCTTCTTCAAGAATACCCTCTATTACTTCAACTCCTGCTTGTCTTAGACGCTCTAGCCCTCTGCCCGATACTTTCGGATTAGGGTCAACCATGCCCGATATTACCCGTTTTATTCCGCGCTCTATTATTAAATCCGCACAAGGAGGGGTTTTACCGTAATGCGAGCAAGGCTCTAAATTTACTATTATTGATTTACCTTTTAAATCTTCTTTTGCGGTTAATATAGCGTTTCTTTCGGCATGGTTACCGCCGTAATATTCATGACGTCCTTGCGAGATTATCCTTAAATCATCATCAAATATTACAGCTCCGACTAAAGGGTTAGGTGAAACTCGCCCTGCGCTTTTTTGAGCCAGTTTTATACATCTTTGCATTAACTTTTTATACGCTTTTTCCAATTATTTTACCTGTCCGTAAAATGCTTCCGTTATTATCTGCGAGTATTTTCCTTTTTCATTAATTGAGATTATTATTAAATTTTTACCGTCTTTTAACTCGGCTACGCCTAAAATACCGTCCATATCTTTTACGGGCAGACTTGATATTACCGCATTTATTCTGGCATAAGGAATTTGTTGTTCTATACCTTTAAATTCTCCGCGTTTTACTACTTCCGCTTTATCTATTCTGACTACTTTATACTTATATTTATTTATCGCTTCATTTACTTTTTCTTGAAGTTTATCGCTCTTAATGTCTTCTTTTGTAAGTATAGCTTCGTCTTTCGGTACTATCATTATCATCTTTTGACCGCTGGCATTATGCTCTGCTATTATCATCCTGTTTTTTAACAGCTTCATATTCTTGTCAATTGAATATTCCTCGCCGATAGCTGAAAAATCCAGAATATCTTTTGTATTTTCTATCATTTTGTCCTGTGAGGGATTATTATACTCATTTATTTTATCTTTTACAAAATCTATAACCCCTAAGTGAAGCAGTCCGAAAAATACCAAAACCGCTATGACCGTTTTTATTATAAAACTTAAACAACCTTTCATTAAAACTCCTTTATATTTAATTGAAATTCCCTTAAATTTGTAATACATTAAGTATAGCTATGATAAATGAAGAAATCAAGAATAACGACAGTTCAAAAGTTAATATTGAACTTGCAACCCCAATGTTTAAACAATTTCTTGAGATTAAACGCAAATATAAGGGGGTTGTGCTTTTATATCGTTTGGGCGACTTTTATGAGGGGTTCTTTGAGGACGCTATTATCTTTCAAAAAGAATTAGGGCTTACTTTGACCGCTAAAGACGGCGGTGAACTCGGGAAAGTGCCTATGGCGGGTATTCCTTTTAAATCGGTTAACACTTATCTGCCTAAATTGCTTGAAAAAAACTTTAAAGTAGCTATCTGCGAACAGGTTGAAAACCCTAAAGACGCGGTTAAACTCGTTAAAAGGGATATAGTTAAAACTATTACCGCAGGAACTATTACAGAAACTAATCTGCTTGAACCTACGGGAAATAACTATCTTGCTGCGGTTATTCAGGAAAATAACATATTCGGCCTTGCTTATACCGATATTTCAACAGGTGAATTTAAAATTACACAAGGCGCTTTTGCCGATATTCTTGCGGAACTCGCAAGAATTAAACCGTCTGAAATCCTTGCTCCTGTAAAAAAACTTAAAATTACTCCGTTTCAGATTGTACCCGAGGAAAAAATTGATTTACCGAAGGAAATAGTTAATTTATACTCCTGTACTAAAATTTCTTGCTCTTCTTTTGACTTAGAAAACGCACAAGAAAAAATTAAAAAATTATTTAACGTAATATCCCTTGAACCTTTCGGGTTTAATGAATTTCAAACGGCGTTTCGCTCGGCAGGTGCGGTTATTGACTATATTATAGAAACTCAACGGGGCGTACTGCCTAAATTTGATGTTATTACTCCATATTCACTTTCTGAATATATGTCAATAGACGCTTCTACAAGACGTAACCTCGAATTGACGGAAACCTCCAGAGATAAAACAAAATACGGAAGCCTGCTTTGGGCAATTGATAAAGTTAAAACCCCTATGGGGTCAAGACTGCTTAAGTCTTGGATTGCTCAGCCTCTTAAAAAATTAAACGAAATTAAAAGCCGCCACGACAGCGTAGAGGAGCTTATTAATAATCCGCAGGCGGCTGTTAATTTAACCAATTTACTCGGTAAAATTTCGGATATCGAACGACTTGCCGTTAAATTAAGCAACTCCTCGGTTAATCCGCGCGATTTTCTTGCGCTCGCCGATACTCTTGAGCTTCTTCCCAATTTTAATTCAGTTATTTCTAACTTGAAAAGTCCTTATATTTCTCAATTTGATATTAATATTGAGGACTTAATGCAGTTTGCTTCCGCGATAAAACGCACAATCAACCCTGAAACTCCGATTTTGTTTAAAGACGGCGGGGTTATTAACGATAATGTTAACTCCGAACTTGATTATTATAGAAACCTTTTATCGGGCGGGGAAGATTGGATTAAGGATTTTGAAAATAAACAAAAAGAATTGACGGGAATTAAAAGTCTTAAAGTCGCTTTTAACAATAATTTCGGGTTTTTTATCGAAATTACAAAGTCCAACATCAGCCAAGTTCCCATGAACTACATTAGGAAACAAACGCTTACCAACGCTGAAAGGTTTACTACGGAAGAATTACGCATTCATGAAAACGATGTTTCCTCCGCTCGTCTTAAAAGTATTGAACTGGAACAAAAAATTTATAACGATTTAGTTGAATATTCCAAAGCGTTTGTTGATGATATAAAATCCGCCTCGCACTTTATTGCACGCTGTGACGTCATTTTATCTTTTGCGCAAACGGCAATTGAATCAAGCTATATACGCCCCGAGATGTGTGAAACTAACGAATTATACATTAAAGACGGCAGACACCCTGTTGTTGAAAAAATATTGCCTATGGGGCAGTACGTTCCTAACGATTTAAAGCTGATTGCGGATATTCATAATTTTGAAGATACTCAATTTATGATACTTACAGGCCCTAATATGGCAGGAAAATCTACTTATATGCGACAAAATGCGCTTATAGTTCTGCTCGCACAAATAGGTTCATTTGTTCCGGCTTCTTATGCACGAATCGGGATTGTCGATAAAATATTTACCAGAGTCGGCGCTGTGGATGACCTTTCTTTAGGTCAGTCGACATTTATGGTTGAAATGAACGAAACCGCATTTATTCTCAACAGCGCTACGGAAAAAAGTTTAATCCTCTTGGATGAAATAGGCAGGGGTACTTCTACTTATGACGGAGTCGCCATTGCTTGGTCGGTTGCAGAGTATATTGCTACCAAAATTAAAGCCAGAACTATTTTTGCTACTCATTACCATGAGCTTAATGTTATGCCTAAATCTTTTGAGCAGATTAAAAATTACAGAATTACTATCGAAGAAGAAAACGGAGAAATCCACTTCCTGCGCAAAGTTATCGAGGGAAGCGCAAGCAAAAGCTACGGCATTCAAGTCGCTAAAATGGCGGGTCTGCCCGACAGCGTTATTTCCAAGGCTCAAAGTATTATGAACAGAATGCAGAAAGATTTTTCTAAGGATTTATCCCGCAAAAAGTCTAAACAAAACTCAAGCGACGTTCCGCAGTTATCTTTAACTTTTGATTAGGATTTAATTTTATGATTAATTTTTTTAAAAGCGACAAAGGTATTATAATTTTTTTAATCGTAATATTCTTTGTAGTGCTGCCTTTTTTCTTTCTTCATCAAGGTCTTTTACTTATAGATACGGGCAGAGAGTTTTATATCCCCTCTCAAATCCTTAAAGGAGGCGTATTGTATAAAGATATTTTTAATATCTACGGCCCCGCTTCTTACCAATTTAATTCGCTTTTATTTTTAATTTTCGGTGAAAAGTTTAACACACTTTATTTTATGGGGATTTTTAATTCTTTGTTGATTGTTTTAACTTTATTTTCCCTTGCAAGAGAGTTCCTTAAAAAATCAGTTTCTTTTATTTTCAGTTTGATTATTATGTTTTCTCTTGTTTACAATACTTTTTTATATAACTCTAATTTACCTTATACATTTGCAATTTCTTATGCGCTTTGCGCTTTTTTAATTTCTTTATTGTTTTTAATTAAGTACATTAAAACAAATAACGGTAATTATGCCTATGTTTCATCATTATTCGCAGGGTTGAGCCTTGCAAATAAGTACGAATTCTGCCTTTATCCTTTAATTATGATTTACGTTTTTTCTTTCATAAAACCTTTAGGAACGAAAAACCTTTTTAAAGCCGTTTTATGTTTTCTGTTTTTCCCGATTTTATGCTTCACGGTTTTAATTTTTCAAGGATTAAATTTGGAAGATATTAAAAACAGCGCATTTTTAATTGATAAACTTGTGCATGCTCCGTCGTTAAAGATATTTTTTACTAAATTCGGAGTGTTTTTTAACTTAAAATCAATATTAAGCCTTGCAATACACGGCGGATTTTATTCCGTTTTCGGCTTTTTGCCTGCTCTTATTATTATTTTATTTTTAATAAATATTAACAAATTGTATCAAAATAAACCTGCTTTTATTTTAACACTGACAGCGATAAGCGCATGCGCAAAATCATTATTTTTCTTAAATATCAATCACATGGGAGCTTTAATTTTCCCTTTATGCCTGCTCTGCTTGATTATTCTTATATCTCGCATGCAAAAAATTATTCCCCTTTTCCTTATCATTTTTGCCTTATTTTTTGCGTCAGAGGATTTTAAATCGCTTAAATACAAAACATATAATATAAAATGCGAAAAAGCCGATATTTTCACTTTTAAAAAAGAGGGCGAAATTATTAATACTGCATATGATTTTATTATAAACAACACTTCTTTAAATGATAAAATAGTTATTTTGCCCGAGGGATATTTTATTAATTTTATTACGGACAGAATTGGCTCTGATATGTATTACAATTTAAGTCCGCTGTTTTATAATGACGTTTTCGGTGAAAATAAAATTATTTCCGATTTTAAAACCGCTATGCCCGACTACTTCATAATCCTGCCCATAAATAACATTGAATACGGACAAAGTTTCTTCGGAATTGACTATGCTCAAAATTTTTATGAGATGATTAAAAAGAATTATAAACTTATTCAAAACACAAATAATATACAAATATACGGGAAAAACTAAATGAAAGAAATTGCACTTATAAACCACGGCTGCGCTAAAAATCTTGTAGACTCCGAATTAATGCTGGGTAAACTCGCGCAGGCAGGTTATAAAATTACTCTTGATGAAACAAAAGCGGATATAGTTATTATAAATACCTGCTCTTTTATCCATGATGCGGAAAAAGAATCGGTTGCTTCCATATTTAATATGATAAATGCCGGTAAAAAAATTATAATAACAGGGTGTCTGCCGCAAAAACACAAAAAAGAATTAGCCGAACTTATCCCCGAGGCCTGCGCTTTTTTAGGGACTTCCGATATTGATAAAATTGTTGATACGGTTAAAAATATTACTAAAAACAACATGACAGATTATGAAGTGTGCGATATACCCGTATATAAATACCCTGAAGATATTAAACGCCAGCAAATTACCATGGGGGCAAGCTCATATATTAAAATTGCCGACGGGTGCGACTTTAACTGCGGTTATTGCATTATACCTCAGCTTCGCGGACCTTACAGGTCAAGAAAAATCGAAAATATTATCTCGGAAGCCCAAGAACTTGCTGATAAAGGTACTTCTGAAATCGTTTTAATAGCGCAGGATACAACAAGCTACGGGAAAGATATCTACGGTAAGCCCGCTTTAATTGAATTATTAACAGAGCTTAATAAAATCAAAAACCTTAACTGGATTAGAATTATGTACACTTATCCGTCATTACTGACTGATGAGCTTTTATTTACAATTAACAAACTTGATAAAGTTGTTAAATATATTGATGTACCGCTCCAACACGTCAGTAAAAATATGCTTTCCGCTATGAACAGGCCCGTTATGGATAATAAAGCTCTTATTAAAAAAATTCGCAAAATTATTCCAAACTGCGCGATAAGAACTACATTTATAACAGGCTACCCGACTGAAACCGAGGCTGATTTTAATGAGCTTTATGATTTCATTAAAACAATGAAACTGGATAGAGTAGGTGTTTTTGAGTTTTCTAAAGAAAAAAATACTAAAGCCTGCTCGCTTAAACCGCAAATAAATGCAAAAATTAAAAAACAAAGAAAAAATATACTTATGAAACTACAGCAGGAAGTATCTGCTTCAATCAATGAAAAATTAATCGGCAAAAATATTGATTGTATCGTTGAAACTGTTGACTCCGACGGCAAAATAACCGCCCGCTCGTATAAAGACGCACCTGAAGTCGACGGACTCGTTTATATAGATACAAAAACTCCCGCAATTCCGGGTGATATTATCACCGTTAAAGTTACGGGAGCTTCCGAATACGATTTATTTGCTTAATGCTGATTTCTTTTCTCTTGTTGTTACTTTTAAATTTGTACTAACCACTCTTTGTTTTCTGTATTTTGATATTCTTCTGTCTTTTATTGCTTCAGGATTATTTCTAATAATATTATCTATTACCTCTTTTTCTTCATTAGGTTTATCCAGTCTATAGTATACATTAGCAAGTTTTAACGCAATTTCTATATCAGTTGGATACGTTTTATTTAATAAAATTAATTTACTTTTTGCCAGCTCTGTTCTATTTAAACGATAATCTATAAATGCTTCTAATGTTTGTGTATCTTTATCATCATTTATATTAGTTGCATAATTTAAATATTTTTCCGACTGTTTATAGTCCCTCATTTTATAATAATTAACCGCTATATTGTATAAAACTACAAATTGATTACCTAAATCATTTACTATTAAAGGAAATGATTGAGTTAAAATGTAATTCGAACGCTCATACTGCTTTCTATATCCTAAGTCAATTGCCAGATTGACCAATTGAATTATATTTCCGCCATTATTTCTTAACTGTTCCAAATTTCTTTGTATATCTAACTCAAAATTCTCACCCGGATAATAAGTTAATATATTATGAAAATACATATCTCTCATTTCCAATGGTGTTAAAGGTTTATCTATTACATCGGGTATCATATTATATATTGCTTTTAATGTATTTTTATCCCTTTCTGAAATTTCTTTATAATTAGTTTGAGAATTTATAACATCTCCATCAAAATACATAACATCATTAGGATCCGAACTATGCCCGAATAAACCTAAAGCATGCCCGATTTCATGCATAGCAAGACTTTTCAAACCGGCATCTTGATATATATTTCCATCCGCATCTCTATTTTTTAACTTTATATCAATTTTGACCAGTTGATTATTTTTTATCTGCGGAACTGTATTTCCCGATTTTTGATTTTTAATATTATTATCACTTATTTTATCGGTAAATTCTACCGTTATTTTTGCCGAGTTATCCTTTACTTCTCTAAATACTATATCTTTATTGAACTGTGACTGCCATTCATCGAAAGCAGATTTTACATCGGCGTAATAATTTTGAGGTACGGAGGAATTTGTTTTTATGTTATATGTTATTGGCTCTGATTTATTCCACCTTACTAATTTATCTTCATATAACACATTATCAATATAATTAGGACCTATTTGTTCATTTAATTTCCAGCGCATTTGTTCTAATGCTTTTTCAGCTACTTCATTAGCCTTATCACAATCATCTAACCATGCTATTTCATATAATGCTTTTTGATTTTCAAGTGTAGCAGGCATTTTGGATAATGCTAATGCTTTATAATAAATTGATTCATAATCATGCGGAAGTGCATTTGCTACAGCATCAAACATTCTTATTGCTTTTTCATATTGACCTTGTTCATAATATTGTTTACCTTTATTCATTTGATATTCAGGTAAACTTTTGGATAAATAACCTTTAAATCCGATTATCAAAAATAGCAGTATTGCGAATATCAGAAGTGTTATTAATATTGTTCTTTTTTCTTTTTCTTTCTTTTTTGTATTTTCTGCCTGTCCCTTATTTTGTTTTTCTTGTGTCTCTTTTGTATCTTGATTTTGTTGAGGCTCTTGAAAATTGTTTTGTTCTTCCATATATATCTCCTTTTATTATTTATTTAATTCCAATACTTCCGATAATTTTTCGGGTTCCAGTTTTGATAATATTTCAGAATTACTTTTTATTTTAAAATATTCTGCAAATTTAGGCGTAGTTTTTAAGTTATATGAACGCCCGTTTTTATCTTTCTTTTTGCTGATTAAACCTTTATCCATAAGCTCTTGAACATGCTCATAAGCTGAGGCTCCGCGCAAATCCTTTAACAAAGATTGTCTAATAGGCTCTTTTAATGCTATGACGGTTAAAGTTTTTAACACAGCATTTGATATATCTATGGGACATAATTTTTCCACTATATCCATATATTCATCTTTTACTTGGAGTATATAACCGTTTTCATCGTCTATTTCCAGCGCACCGTCACGGGAAGAATAATCCATGATTAATGAAAGCATTGCATCTTGTACTTCTTGTTCATCAACTTCAAGGATTTTTGCTATTTCCTTTAAGTCAACGGCTTTCCCCGTTACAAATAATACAGCTTCAATTCTTGATTTTAATTCCATTTTACCGCCTATGCCGTTTCTTCCATGCTATCTTGTGATGGCGATTTTTTTATAACATATAAATCAGAATAAAACTCTTTCTGCTCTAAATCAAAGTCGCTTTCTGCAGTTAAAAATAACAACGATATATAAGCTGTTATTTTATCCAAACCCAACAGAGTCAAAGTATTTAATTCCACTTTTTCTTCTTTTTCAAAAATTTTTATAAGGTTCTCATGCAGAATTTTTACTCCGCTTTCAATGTATTCCTCTTGCGCAAGATTTATTATATCATCCGATGACATATTTTTATAACTGTGAACACGCCTTTTTGCACGCTCTAAAGAATTTTTTAGTGCCTGCTTTTTATCAAGTTCTTCATAAAACTCTAACTGTCGAATTAAATCTTTTAAAGTAACAATTCTGTTTCTGTTTAGTTTTATGCTTTTTCTTCGCTCTATTATTTCATTTAACGGTATTACATTATCGGGGTAGTTTTGATAATACATATCATCATCAGGAGGCATTTCATCATCATCAAAAAATTGTTCATCATTTGAATGTACTTCAAATTCCATAGGGTCAAGCCCTACCAGTACGTTGGATTTTAACTTCAGCAATACTGCAAGAAAAAATAATGCTCTGGAGCTCGTCCTTAAATTGTTTGAATGTGTTTGCGCTAAATGAAGCATGTATTTATTTGCAATATCAGCAATATCTATGTTCCAAGGGTCAATTTTGCCCTGTTTTGCCATTTGAACAAGTATTTCTATACCATCCGTTTCTTCCTGCGGACTTTCTATTATTGCTTCAGCATCAAATCCCAAATCTTTTTTATAAGATTCGGTTGAACTGTCTATGTAAAAACTATTTGTATCCTTTGGATTTAACATTTACTCAGTCCCTAAATTTGACACCTGTTACGTGGGTTTTTCCATGTTCTTTTTGAGTTACACCTATTGTCCTATTAGCTGATTCTACCATAGATTTCTTGTGGCTGACTACTATAAATTGCGTATTTTTTGATTGCTCCTGAATCATATCCGCAACTCTGTTTACATTGATTTCATCAAGGCTTGCGTCTACCTCATCCAGCGCATAAAACGGTGCAGGCAGATATTTCTGGATTGCAAATACCAATGCCAATGCAGTTAATGACTTTTCACCGCCGGACATTGCTCCTAGCTTTTGTTTTTTCTTATCTCTGTGCTGAGCTTCTATTGTTAAACCGCCCTCAAAAGGATTTTCAGGATTTTCCAGTACCAGCATTCCCTCACCCTCTGATAATTGAGCAAATATTTCTTTAAAATTATCATTTATATTATTAAATGTTTTTAAAAATGTTTCTTTTTTTACCTGCTCATAGCCCGTCATTTTTGCTAAAATTTCTTTTCGCTCATTAGTTAAAGTCGCAATTTGCTCTTTTTTCTCATCCTGTTTAGCTTTTACTTCATCATAGGCTTGTATAGCAAGCATATTAACGGGTTCCATTTCCTCCATGCGCTTTTGCAACCGCTGAATTTTACCCGTTATTTCTTCAGTTGATATTTCAGTCGGCGTAAGGGTATTTATATCAATTTCATTTGCTTTAAGCTCGTTTCTTACTTCTTCTAACTGCGGTTCAAGTTCACGTCTTCTTGCTTTATATGCTTCTACCTGCTCATTTAATTTTTCTATTTCGTTATTAATCTTATTCTTTTGAGTTTCCGCATTTAAAAGCTCTTCCTGAATTAAATCACGCTGTTTTTGCAGTTCTAACAGTTTTTCACCGAGCGTCTTTATCTTTTCTTCAAGTACCTGCGCTTTTGCTTCTATTTCTTTTATTTCATCCGCAAATTTAATTTTATCCGCCTGCGCTGTTTCATTATCTTTTAACAGTTTTTGGATTTGATCTTCTTTTGTTTTTATAAATAACTCATTGAAATCAATATCTCTTTTCATTTCATTGATTTCATTATTAAACCTTAATATTTTATTTTGATATTCTTTTATTTGATTTTCAATGGCAGAAGTCATTTCTTTAAGTTTTTTAAGCTCACCCTCTGACATTTTGCTTTCAATTTCCGCAATTTTGTCTTGAAGAATTACCATTTTTTCATTTAAGGCTACAAGTTTTTCTTCATATTTTTCAAGTTTTTTCTCAATACTTTGAACTTTTGGTTCACTCTCTTTAATTGTTTTATTGTATTCTTCTATTTTTTGTTCATTATTTTGCGAATTATTATTAAGATTATTCAGTTCTATTTTAGCGCTGTTTAAGGCTGTCATTGTATTTGAGTAATTAGCCCTTATTTTTTCACGTTGTGATTCAAGTTCTTCCCTTGTTCTTTCAAGTGCGGAATACTGTTTTTGCAATTGAGCAAAGCGTTCTTTGTATTTATCAAGCTCCTCATCTTGATTTTGGCTGAATTTTAGTCCGCTTGACTGTCTGTCACCACCTGTTATAGCTCCGGATTTTTCAAATAAACTTCCGTCCAGCGTTACTAAACGGTATTTTCCTATCAATCTTTTTGCACTGTCGTAATCTTCAACAATTAAAGTTTCACCAAGTGCATAATAAAAAACATCTAAATACTTGTCATCAAAATCCACAAGGTTTATTGCGTAATCGACAACTCCTTTTTCTTTAGGCATTCTTAAACTGTTCGGAGCTTTTTTCATTCTGTTTAAGGGCAAAAATGTAGCTGTGCCTGCTCTTGAGGATTTCAAATAATCTATACAATGTCTTGCTGTTTCTTCATCATCAACAACAATATTTTTCATTCTTGAACCCATTGCTACTTCAAGAGCTGTTGAATGTTCTTTATCAACACTGCCTAATTGCAATAACGGGGCATGTACTCCTTTTATTTTAGCTTTTATTATGCTGTCTATACCCCTGCCAAGCGTTACTTCTTCATTTGCAGTTTTTTGAGCTTCCAGCGTTATTAACTTCCTTTGCGCCATTTGCACATCATGCATTAAATCAGATAACTCATTTTTATTTTTATCTAAATTGTATACGACATTTTCCTGCGCTATTTTGCACGATTCCATCTCTTTGGTCAATTCTTCAACTTGAAGCGCAAGTTTATCTTTATTATCTTTATAATTTGTTTTAAACGCATTTAATTCAGATAAAGATTTTTTTGCATTTTCAATATCTTTCTTATATCCGGCAAGCTCGGTTTCTAAAGGCAGACTTTCATTTCTTGTATTCCATTCTTCTTCTTTTAATTTTTCGAGTTCTTTTTTTAAATTGTTTCTTTCTTCAATTTGTTTATCTGCATTTTTATTTAATCCGGAAACTTCTTCAAGAATTTTTGCAAGTTCTGATTCCTGCACTTTTATATTTTCTTCTATCGCTTTTATTTCAGCTTTTTTTTCTTCAATTTTTAAATTGATTTTTTCAATTTTTTCTTTATTATTTTCTATTCCGTTTTTAGAGTTTTCAATAGTTTTTAAATTATCGTGGATGGTTTTTTCAACGGAACTTATTGCCATTTCTTTACGCGATATCTGACCTTTTAATTCTTCTAATTGCTTTTTTGTTTCGATTTGTTCGGCTTCACCGTTATTTTTTACAAGCTCTGATATCTCATTATGACGTTTTTTTATTTCAATTAAAGAGTCCTCGAGTTTTTTTAAATTTTCTTCTTCTTCTTTCTTCTTTTTATTTGCGTCGAGAATATTTTGATGAGCAAGCTCTAAATTTCTTTTCAAATCAAAATATTTTACGCTCGTTATTTGACTTTCAAGCTGTACTTTTTCCGTTTTTAATTTTTGATATTTTAAAGCAGTTTCTTTTTCACTCGCAAGACGCATTATGGTTTCATCTATCTGAGTTAAAATTAAATTAGCATCATCAACACGTTTTTCAACAGTTAAAAGTTCTTCCTGTGCTTTTTCAATTCTTCTGTTAAAATCAGCAACCCCTGCTATTTCATCAATTATTCCGCGCCTGTCTTTCGGAGAGCAGTTTGTTATACTCATAACATCATTTTGCATCATGACATTGTAACTGTTGGGTGTTATTCTGTATTTTTCAAGTTTGGAATGTATATCAGTAAGCGTAGACGTCTTATCATTCAAATAATATGTACTGACATATCCTTGAGTGGATTTTTTTAATTTTCTTGCAACGCTGATTTGTTCTTCTTCATTGTTTTCGGGAGCAAATACAACTTTAACAAATGCTTCATTTTTTTTTGTATGTGTGGAAATAAATTCCGAAACCTGCTCCATACGCAGATTTCTTGCACTTGCAAACCCGAGCGCAAATAAAATTGAGTCTATGATATTACTTTTTCCCGAGCCGTTCGGACCTGCGATTGTCGTAAATCCTTTTAAAAACGGGATTGTCATATCATTTGCAAATGATTTAAAATTGTCGACTTCCAGTTCTTTTATATACAATTTTGATGATACCCATGCCTAGACATTTTTTATTACACAACAAATACACGTAATAGTCAAAAACTTTACATAGATTAAAATTTTTAATGTAAAATTGTTTGTTTCATTTAAAAAAAGTTATATACTGTTTGTATGTCCGATAAATTTTGGGAGCTTTTAAAATGAGTGAATATACAATAAATTCTTTACTTCAAAAGGCGGCAGAACTTAAAGCGTCCGATTTGCACTTTATAGTAGGCGAAGTACCTGCATTTCGAATTAACGGAAAAATTTTAAAATCTAAACTTCCGCCCGTAACGGAAGATAATATGATTGAGGCTATTGACACAATGGCACCCGTTTCAATGCGTGATAAGATTTTTAATTCCTATGATACCGATTTCCCTTATGAAATTGAGGGAGTAAGCAGATTTAGAGTTAATATAGCAATGTCTTTCGGATATCATTCCATGACTATAAGGCTTGTACCTTATGATATTCCGACTTTTGAGGAATTGCATCTACCTCATACACTTGAACAATTCTCTCAATTTGATAACGGAATTGTCCTTGTAACAGGTGTTGCAGGCTCGGGCAAATCTACAACCATTGCTTCCATTATTGAAAACATTAATATTCATCAAAAAAAACATATAGTTACAATAGAAGACCCTATTGAATATGTTTATAAAAGTAAAAATTCAATATTCACCCAAAGACAAATAGGGCTTGATACCGCAAGTTATCTTGACGGACTTAAATTCGCACTCCGTCAAGACCCTGATGTTATTTTAATCGGTGAAATAAGAGATATGGATACCGTTCAAAGCGCACTTCATGCAGCTGAAACAGGTCACCTTGTTTTTGCAACCCTTCACACATATAATGCAGTTCAAACAATTAATCGTATTTTAAGTTTTTACCGCCCCGAACAGCGTGAAGCAGTGAGAAACCAATTTTCAGAAGTATTCAGAGGCTCTATTTCTCAAAAACTTCTCCCAACAGCCGACGGGACAGGAAGAATGCCAGCTGTCGAACTGCTCGTTTCTACTCCCACTATTAAAGACTTTATTGTTAAAGATGAACTTGATGAAATTTATAAACTCGTTCAAAAAGGTTCATACGATGATATGATTACCTTTAATATGTCTTTGTACGATTTGTTTAAAAAAGGTATTATCACTCAAGAAACGGCTCTTGAAAACTCTGATAACCCCAATGAACTTATGCACTACATTAGAGGTGTGTACTCGGGAAGTAAAACGGAATTTTAATGAAAGAACAATTTACTACAAACGTTATTAATCTTAAATCATATAATATCAGCGAGGCTGATAAAATTATTGTTATGTATTCCAAGGAAAAAGGTATTATCCGCGCAGTTGCTAAAGGGATTAAAAAAACAACAAGTAAACTCGGCGGAAGAATGGATTTATTGGTTGCAAATAAACTAATGCTTAATAAAGGTAATAATCTTGATACTATCTGTCAGGCTGAAGCATTAAATACTTTCTATAAACTCCGCTGCGATATGAATAAACTTTTTTATTCAATGTACTGCGCTGAAATCGTTTCTAATTTCGGAATTGAAAATGACCCTAACAGCGAAGAAATTTTTAACCTTTTTTATACCTTTCTTGAAACAATATCAAATGCTTCAACAAAAGAACAAATTATGCTGTGCGTAATTAAGTTTCAGCTTAAAATTATGGATATTACCGGTTACTCCATTCAGCTTTTATCTTGCATAAGGTGCAATAAAACCTTTGATAACAAAGAAGAATTATTCTTTTCCGTTGAACAGGGCGGAATTTTATGCGCTCATTGCGCTGTTAACATTAATAAAAAAATTAAAATTCCGTTTAAAATTGTGCAGTTTTTAAATACAATTTTAAAAGAAAAATTCACATCACCAACCGAATATGACAACGTAATAACGGAAAAAATATGCACTGTCTGCATTAATCTTTTAAAAGATTATATTGAATACTACTCGCCAAAAAGGTTTAAAACAAGTCAAATTCTTGAAAGTATAAGGTAAATATGGAATTAAACAAATACATAGAACACACTCTTTTAAAGCAAGACGCAACAAAACAAGATCTTATTAAATTGTTTAATGAGGCTAAACAATACCACTTTTTAGGAGTTTGCGTAAATAGTGCAAATGTAAAACTCGCAAAAGATAACTTAAAAAACAGCGGAGTAAAAGTGGTTTCGGTAGTCGGATTTCCTTTAGGAGCATGTTTAAGTGAAGTTAAGGCATTTGAAGCAGAACAAGCCGTTAAATTAGGGGCTGATGAAATTGATATGGTTATTAATGTTCAATCATTAAAAGATAAAGATTATAAATACACCATCGAAGATATTAAAACGGTAAAAAACTCTTGCGGTAAAACGCCTTTAAAAGTAATAATTGAAACAGATTTACTGTCGCAAGAGGAAATCATAAAAGCATGCGAAATAATAATAAAATCGGGAGCGGATTTTGCAAAGACCTCAACGGGTTTTGTTAAAAACGGGGTGGGCGCAAAAATTGAAGATGTTAAATTAATGCACGATATTTTAAAAAATACTAATGTTAAAATAAAAGCATCAGGCGGAATTAAAACAAAAGAACAAGCATTAAAACTGATTGAAGCTGGCGCGGTAAGGCTCGGTACAAGCTCCGGTGTTCAATTAATTAAATTATAAGATTGGCAGCATTTTCAATAATAGGTTTATGCGTTTGTGCCTTTTTATTTATAAGACTTTCCAGTGCAATTTTTTTGTTTATTTTATGATTTCGCATAATATCAAAATATAATAATACAATTCCAATTAAAAGAATTTGACATACATGTGCAGTTTTCATAGTTTTCTTTATCATTAACTCATCAGAATTAAGTTTATTATCTTTCTGACCTTTATTACTTAATACATTAGAAGAAAATTTTATTCTGTTTATATTATTAATTGAATTTACTCTCATTTTTTTACCGTTATATATTTTGTTTTAAAACCTTTAATCCCGATTGTTCTATATCAGGAGTATTTATTTCAAATAAATGAATTCTGCCTGCACCCAAGTCGGCGGTTAATTTACCCTCAGATATTTGAAATTCGCTGTTATCGCCATAAGATTTAAATAAGTTAGTCAATTTTTGGTCGGATTTTAAACCGGGGATATTAATAATACCTGCCTGCCTTGCATTTACATCACGATTTGCAACAACCAGCAAAGTTCTTCCGTTTAAGTGTCTTACAAACGTTATTATTTGATCATGGTCATTTTTATCAACATTTAATGGTATAAATGAACCTTTTGTTAAGATATCATGATACTTTTCATTGTTTCTTACGGAAAGGGTATTTTGCATAAAATCACCGCATTCGGGATGTTTACCCTTTAAGGGTCTTGAGAAATTAAATATATCCGGTCTGCCTCTGTGAACGGTGCATTCGGTTGAGTCCGTATCGGTTTGTTCATCATTAGTGCCTTCAAAATCATATATATAATCATCGCCTGTTTGATATCCGTCAAAATAATACGGATTTAACATCGGTAATGTTGCCTGTAAGCCTGATACCAGATTTGTAAATGTTACACCGCCATGATTCATTATTGAAATATCATCATGAGTACCGAATGAACCAATTAATGATTTACCTTTGTCAAGATTTTGCGACATATCCAAATTTTCTTCAACATAGTCATATAAATCTTTTGCTTTTGTCCATTCATGGAAAATGTGATATTGACCGTAATAGCTGTCAAAACCTGCTCTTAAAGAATCTTCGGGGCGGTCATAATCCATATTTAATTGAGGTGAAGCATCTTCATAAGTATAGCTTTCCGCAAGCCAAGCAAATTCAGGATCTTTTGACCTTGAATAATTAATTAATATATCCCAAAATTCAGTAGGTTTAGTTCTTGCTACATCACTTCTTATTCCGTCAACACCAAGATCAATACACATATCTACAAAGTCTTTGTGCATTTGCAGTAATTCGGGATTTAATTCACGTTTGGATTTATCTTTCCACGGATCGAACATTCTTATATCGTTCCAACCGCCCGGAGTTTTTGGCGTTCCGTCTTTTTCAAATGCCATTAATTCAGGTCTTTCTTTAAATAAATCATAAGAAGCGCAGCTTGGCAAATCAAGCATTACACTTATTCCGCGTTTATGACATTCGTTTATAAAATTTTTAAATTCATCTTTTACACTTCTCGGGTCATTGGGATCGTCCAATGCAGGGTCTATACTTAAAAAGTCAGACGGCGCATAAACAGAACCCGCCGTTCCCATTGCATTTTCTTTCCCCGGCGGATTTACGGGAAGTACATGCAAAGTATTTATTCCTAATTTTTTAAATTCATCAAGTCTTTTGACGGCATTATTAAAGTTTCCTCTGATATCACCGGCTCTTAACAGTTGGTTACCGCAGCGGTCCTCGGCACCCATATTTCTAATAATAACACCCATTATAACAGCTTCATTATTCTTAAATTTAGTTCTTAAATTATTAGCATAATTTCCGTTTACAAGGTTAGTATTGACGGGAGTAACCTGTACCGCTGCCGTAGCACTTTGACTTTGCAAATAACGTTCAAGTATATTTGTACCTAATGGCTCAATAATGACAGGTTCAACTTTAGCAGCCATAACCGCAGTCGGCATGGTCGGCTGCTGCTGCAGGGGTTGTGATATTTGTTTTAAATATACGTCTATATAATTAGCCATTTGCTTTTATTTCCTTCTCTGCCTGTTTTTCCATTTTACTTTTTCGACCGAGAATTAATCCTGCTGCTATTGTTACTGCCGCTATTACTATCATTGCACCGCCAAAGATTTTTAACCATTTTCTTGATGTATATATATTTTTTGCGGATTCTTTTATCCAGTCAGTTATCGGCTTACCGGATAATGCACTTCTTTGTGTAGCATTTGATGCTGCATTACTTGAACCCGATACCGCACGGGATAAATCAGGAGTCATTTCGTTTCTCCAATTAACAAGTCTGTCCATAATTTCTTTTTTATGAGCAGCCAAACCGCTTGTTGCTTCTTCTTCGCCGTTCTTAAACAATATATCCGTTATGATTTTATATTCATCATTATCTAATCTAAAGTTTGCTGATTTAAGTTTTTCGGCATAATCAGAAGGCGTAGCACCTGATAATATACTCTTACATTTTTCAATCATTGCTTTTACGGAATCATCACCGTAATCTTTACCTGCCGCTTTAAGTGCTTCCGTTACTTGTGATTTTAATTCACCGGATTGCTCTTTTCTTAATATATCCATCCACTGAACTAATCTGTAAAAAGAAGCTCTTGCACCTAATATTCTGTTTGATGCCCTTTGTGTTATTTCATTTTCTAAAGTACCGGATTTAACTTTAGCACTAACTTTTTTTGCCAAATCATCAAAACCGTTTTCAGTTAACTGTATTCCTGTTTTTTCGCAAACCGCTTTTGCTTTTGTGCTAACAATGTTCATCATTCCATCAGCACCGGTCTTTGTTTCATAGTCTTCAATTAATTTCAATAATTTATTAATTAATTTATCATATTTATCTGCGGGTAATTCGGCTATCTTCTTCGTAATAATTTCATAACTGCCGTCTTTTTGTAACGCTTTTAATTCACTACTGCTTAAATGAAGTGAATTAAACAAGGTATTTGTTACTCTGCCCCATTGATTTGCTATATAAGTTCCCGATTCTTCACCGACTCTTGCGTGAATGAATTTTTCTATTACTTTTTTACCCGATGAGAAATCAACCAGCGAATTGCCTAATTTTTTCATTTGTTCGCCAATTTGTTCTACGGTAACCGGCTGTTTGGATTGGGCTTCTTTTATAAGTTTTGTCAATTCTCCAATTAATTTCTTTTTCTTAGAAGTTGATAATCCGCTTGCATTAGCCAATTTACGTGCTATATCTTCTACTGAACTTTGATTTATTATATCATCAGACATTTCACCTAATACTTTTTCAAGTGTTGACTGATCAAATTTACCTTTTAATGCTTCGTTTATAACATTTTTATTTAATGTATTTCTTATGTTATCTACAAGAGAGACTATATATTTTTTTATGCTTCCGCTAAAATCAGATGAATTAACATCAGGTAATTTTCTCATTATTTCTTGTAAAGTATTTTCATTTAATACAGTTTGACCGTTTTCGGATACATACTTTTGTATAGCTTCCCATACTCTTGAGTCAACACCGTTAGCATTTAATGCTTCCATAGCTTTTCTTGTAGAATTTAAAGCATGCTGTTCAAGTACATTTGTTATCGGTTTTTCCAGAACATTACAAGTTAAAGCACTCATAACGGGAGCTGCTAACCCCGCACTCATCATCCACAGTGTATTGCCTTGTGTAGCAAGTTTTTTTGCTCTTTGTTTTATAAATTTGTCACGATCAGGCAAGTTTTCATTAACTTTTAGTTTTTTACCTATCCTGTCTAAATCTTCTCTTGAATATAAATCCGTTAAATCGTACTGTGGATCTTGGAACATCATTTTTTTACGTCCCTGAGAGTCAATATATTTTTGATGAATATCAACACCGGTTCTTGCCTTAATTGGAGCCTGTATAGCCAATTTCGGCCACAGAGCCATTGAACCGAAGAATGTTCCCAATCCGACAAATTCCATTGTCTTATTTAATTTTAAAGGATTTTTTACAAATAAATAACAAGCTAAAGCAAATGAGCCTAATTTCATTGCTATATCATTTATCCTTCCAAGCTCATGGTCATTTGCCTGCCCTTTCATTGCACGTCCGATATTTACTATATCTTTTTTTATATCTTTTGCATATTCAACAGGTGAACCGAATATTCTTGACGGAAGTAATTTTGCTTTATCTTCTTTCGGTTTTACTCTGCCATCCGAATCAAAGGTAAAAGTATGTTTATAAACATAAGAGTTATGTTTATTTTCCGTTGAATTATTTGTCAGTATTGAATTTAATACATTTGACATTTTAACATACTACCTTTTCTTTACTTTCATCAATTAGTGATGAAGCCGCATGAGTTTTTGACCCCTTATCTTTATTAAAGTCAAAAAGTGTTATAAAATTGCCTAACAAAGTCATGCCTACAGCGGCTCCCAATAGAACTCGTCCGGCTGTCCTTGCCGCAGGATTTGGATTATTGACAAATTCATTACAGCTTTTAACAAATTTATTGCCGATTTCTTTAAGATTAAATGATAATTTTTCCCAAGGTTTCTGCATTGCAACACCAACACCTACTGCTGCCCACAGGTAAGAAATTAATGTTGAAAATACTTTTGTTTGTATCACCTTTTCTTTTATTTTCGGTTTTACTTTTTGATCGGCATGCTCTAAATCACCGTCATATATGTTCATTTTATCTGCTACTTTGCTGAAATAAGAATTTCTTTCATCTCCGTAAAATTTATTGTTATAGAATAAATCCCAACGCGGGAAATCAACACTCTCATAAGCCTTATGGTATTCATAGCTTACAAGATTATCTTTGTTATCTTCTTCGGGCAGTTCATCTATTTTCTTAATATAAGGAAGATTAACGTCAATACCATGTTTCCATTTTACGGGAACTTCTATTAATTTTTTGGATAATACTTTGGCAATTCCGTAAAATAAAACGCCTAAACCCATTTTATTTCCCAGCTTTGCCGCTGCTTGTTTTTTAGCTTCATCTGATATAAAAGCACGTGCGCCGTTAAATACAGCGATTAACATAGCACTGCCTGTTAAATAAGGCACACTGCCCATTGTAAGAAACTCATAAAAATTAGCGTTTTTACTGCCTTTAAAACCTTTTACGGGGTATTTTGTAAATGCTTTTGTTAATTTATCCGATTGAATTTTCAAACGGGTTGAAATCGGGTGTTTTTTTATATCCTCAGCCATTAATCTGTCATGGTTTTCGCATTTGCTTTTTTTCTCCGCACCACTATTTCCAAAAGTCAATGCAGACAACACTTTTATATTACCGTAATTTTGTACCCCTATTTTGTCGACCATCGTACCTCACAGATAAATTCCTGCTGTTTTAAACATCCTAAAATAATATTATTGCCTCATGTTTGAGCTTTTTTTACAAAAAATTTACTTTTCTTAATATTTATTTTTTCCTTTATTCTTGATAAAAATGAAGTAAAATTATACAATATTTATGTAACAATTTTTTAATTAAACCCAAATTAAGGAGAAACTCAAAATGTACGAAGACGAAAAGCTTATTTGCGAAGATTGCGGAAGTGAATTTGTTTTTACCGCAGGTGAACAGGAATTTTATGCCCAAAGAGGTCTCGTTAATAAGCCAAAACGCTGCCCTGAATGCAGAAAAAACAGAAGACAAAAAAACAGAAGAAAACTTTATGAAGTTACCTGCTCAAAATGCGGATGCCAAACTAAAGTTCCATTCAAACCCATTGAGGGAAAAGAAGTTTATTGCAAAGACTGCTATGCTGCAATAAAAGAAGCGGAACAACAAAATAAAGAATCCGTTTAAATATAAATTAAATAACAAAAAACAGGATGATAGAAATCATCCTGTTTTTTGTTCACGCTACGGCAGAATATGAACCGCCCGAACAGGCAAATCCGCCTCCTGAGCTTGAAGTACTTGAACAAGCTACTGATCCCGCAGTTTCTCCGCCAATTGTGGAATTACCATATACATTATAACTTGAGGATGCAACAGTACCTGCACTTTCGGAATGAGAGGAATTTAATGAAAAAATTACATAACTGCCTGCCGTTGAATTTGCCATTGAAAAAAATTTGTAATCTCCCATTTTTAAATCCTCCAATGTTACTAATTTTATTCCTCACTTATATAAAAACAATTTTTTAGAACCAAAATCGCAAGTTTGATTTTTTGTTACAAATATTAACATTCAAGTTGAAATTAAGGTTTCAGATGTATTTTAAACTTGCTTATGGTTTAATTATTCTATAAATTATGGAGTAATTATGAAATCATTAAATGTAGGAATAATAGGTTTTGGCACAGTAGGAACAGGTGTTTGGGAAGTCCTTAAAAATTTTGAGAATATACACGTAAAAAAAATTGCAGTAAAAAATTTAAACAAAAAAAGAGAAATTGAAAATTTTGACACATCTTTATTAACGGATAATCCTTTTGAAATAACCGAAAATTCCGAGATTGATGTTGTAATAGAAGTAGCTGGAGGCACACAGCCTGCTTTTGACATTTTAAAATCCGCCATAAATCACGGAAAACATATCGTTACCGCAAATAAAGAATTGCTTGCAAAAAGAGGAAGCGAATTATTCTCGCTTGCTAAAGAAAAGAAAGTAATTATACTTTATGAAGCTGCGGTTGCAGGCGGTATTCCGATTATTATGCCGATTAAAACAATACTTTGCGCCAATAAAATAACTAAAATTGCAGCTATTCTCAACGGAACGACAAATTACATTTTAACAAAAATGGCAGAAAAAGAGCTTTCTTATGAAACAGCACTTAAACAAGCGCAGGAGCTGGGATATGCAGAAACAGACCCGACAGGTGATGTTGAGGGATTTGACGCTGCTTATAAAATCGCAATTTTATCCACAATTTCTTTTAACAAAAAAATTGACATAAATAAAATTTACCGTGAGGGAATTACTAAAATTACCGCTCAAGATATAAAATCGGCAAAAGAATTAGGATACAGAATAAAATTAATTGCAATGGGACAGGTTTTGGATAGCGGGAAAATAGATGTAAGAGTTCATCCTATGCTAGTTGCAAAAAAACATTTACTTGCAAAAGTAAATAATGCAACTAATTCTATTATGCTTACGGGTAATCCCGTAGGAGATTTAGTTCTTACAGGCGCAGGCGCAGGCGCAAAACCCACTGCAAGCAGTGTTGTCGGCGATTTGCTTGTTTTAGCTTCAGAGCTTGAAACCACAAATTCTCCGCTTCCGCAGGCAATATGTAATCACAGTGAAACGGCAGAGCAAATTGATATCGGAGAAACATATAACGATTACTACATTTCCGTCACTGCAAGCAATAATCCCGGAGCTATCGGTATTATTGGTACTATTTTCGGACATAATAATATTAATATTTCAACAATTATGCAAAAAGGAATTAATCAGGATAATACTGCTGAAATTGTTGTTATTACTGAAACGGCAAAAGAAGCGGATTTACAAAATGCTTTAAAAGAATTACTTAAATCCACGCGCATTAAAAATATAAACAACCTGTTAAGAGTTATGAATTAGGAGGCTTTATGGAGAAAAATCACTATCAGGGTTTAATAAATAAATACAGACAATATCTTCCCGTAACAGACAAAACACCTGTTATTACTTTAAATGAGGGTAATACTCCATTAATAAAAGCTGATAATCTGGCAAAAAAAATAGGTATAAAAGGAAATGTATACTTAAAATATGAAGGGGCAAATCCTACGGGGAGTTTTAAAGACCGCGGAATGACAATGGCTGTTACAAAAGCTGTCGAAGACGGTGCCAAAGCTATTATTTGCGCTTCAACAGGTAATACAAGCGCAGCAGCTGCCGCATACGGTGCTAAAGCAGGAGTCAGAGTTTTCGTTTTAATTCCTGACGGATATATTGCACTTGGTAAACTTTCTCAAGCTATGATGTACGGTGCTGAAATTATTGCTATTCAAGGTAATTTTGATGAGGCACTTGAAATGGTTATTGAAATTTCAAAAAATTCGCCCATTACCCTTGTTAATTCCGTAAACCCATACAGAATTGAGGGACAAAAAACAGGTGCTTTTGAAATTATTGAAGCACTTGGCGATGCACCTGATTATCATTTTATACCCGTTGGAAATGCAGGCAACATTACTGCATATTTTAAAGGTTATGAAGAATTTTATGCACTTAAAAAATCTTCTCATCTGCCTAAAATGATGGGATACGAAGCACAAGGCGCCGCTGCTATCGTAAGAGGCGAACGCATACTTCACCCCGAAACTATTGCTACCGCTATCAGAATTGGCAACCCTGCAAGCTGGAAACAGGCAGAACGCGCAAGAGATTTATCTAACGGTACAATTGACTGCGTAACTGATGATGAAATTATTGAAGCATACAAACTTATGGCTTCAACAGAGGGTATTTTAGCGGAACCCGGAAGTGCTGCTTCAGTTGCAGGACTTATTAAAGCGCACAAATCGGGATTAATTAAAGAAAATTCAACTTCTGTCTGCATATTAACAGGTAATGGTTTAAAAGACCCCGACAGCGCAATTAAATATTCCAATGCTGAAGTTAAGAAAACAAAAGCCGATTTGCATGAAATATTAAAAGTAATTGATTTGTCCGAGAAAATTTCGCGATAAGGAACTTGAGCGAAATTTTAGAGTGGCAACTTTAAAAGGTGAGCACTTGTACGGCGACGATGAGTCGGCGGCAAAGTGCGACACTGGATTAGATTATAATTAATTCTTAGATGCAGCCTTTAAACGAGCCATAGCCCTTGCAATAGCAGCATTTGCTATTTTTATATCTCGCTGAGTTTTAGCGCTGCTAAGCTGTGCTTCCGCACGTTCTTTAGCGAGTTTTGCACGAGCAGTATCTATATCATTTCCGCGCTCTGCAGCTTCGGTTAATATTATTGCGTCATTTCCCTTAAACTGAAAAGCTCCGCCCATTATTGAAAAAGTTATTTCTTCACCATTTTTGATAACTTTTGCCGTATCAATATCCAAAGCAGACATAAAAGGTATATGATTCGGCAGTATTCCAAAGCTGCCTTTTACTCCCTGTGCAATGACAGAATCCACATCATCTTCATACACAATTTTTTCGGGAGTTATTATTTTTATATGTATTTTTTTTTCGCTCATTTGTATTGCCTATTTTACTTTCTCGGCATTTTTCAATACATCATCAATGGTTCCCGCCATATAAAATGATTGTTCGGGGATATTATCATATTTACCTTCAATTATTCCTTTAAATCCCGCTATTGTGTCCTCTAATTTTACATATCTGCCCTCAATACCCGAGAATTGCTCGGCTACAAAGAACGGCTGAGAAAGGAATTTCTGGATTTTACGCGCTCTGTTTACGGTTTCTTTATCTTCTTCGCTTAATTCATCCATACCTAAAATAGCTATAATATCTTGTAATTCTTGATATTTCTGCAGAATTTCAAGCACTTTCCTTGCGGTATTATAATGTTCTTCGCCGATTATAAGCGGGTCTAAAACTTTACTGTTAGAAGCTAACGGGTCTACCGCAGGATAAATTCCCAGTGAAGCTATCTGTCTTGAAAGAACGGTTGAAGCATCCAAGTGAGAGAATGTAGTTGCAGGTGCAGGGTCCGTCAAATCGTCCGCAGGAACATATATTGCCTGCACGGATGTTATTGAACCGTCTTTTGTTGATGTAATTCTTTCCTGCAATTCACCCATTTCATTAGCCAGTGTCGGCTGATAACCAACGGCAGATGGCATTCTGCCAAGTAATGCCGAAACCTCTGAACCTGCCTGTACAAACCTGAATATATTATCAATAAACAGTAATACATCTTGTTTTGAGTAATCTCTAAAATATTCTGCCGCGGTCAATGCTGATAAACCGACTCTCATCCTTGCACCCGGAGGCTCATTCATTTGTCCGTATATAAGGGCAACTTTATCAATTACACCGGACTCTTTCATTTCATTCCAAAGGTCATTGCCCTCGCGCGTTCTTTCTCCTACTCCGCCAAATACCGAAACACCTGCGTGTTCTGATGCTATATTATGGATTAATTCCATAATAAGTACGGTTTTTCCTACACCTGCACCGCCAAACAACCCTATTTTTCCGCCTTTTTGATACGGTTGTAATAAATCTATTGCTTTAATACCGGTTTCTAAAATTTCAATATCGGTATTTTGGTCGGTTAAAGCAGGCGAGCTTCTGTGTATCGGAAGATATGTATCCGTTTCAATTGAACCTGCGTTATCTACCGGCTGACCTAATACATTCAAAATCCTGCCTAATATATTTTTACCTACGGGGATTTTTATCGGCTCGCCGGTATTAATAACTTTCATCCCGCGTCTTATACCGTCAGTGGATGACATTGCAACAGAGCGGACCCTGTTTTCACCTAAGTGCTGCTGAACTTCTGCTATTATTTTCTTATTGTCATCGACTATTATTTCTATTGAGTCATTTATTTCAGGCAGCATTCCCGACTCAAATTCCACGTCTATTACAGGCCCTATAACCTGTGTAATTAATCCCTCTTTTTCGGCAGTTATTGTCATATTTCACCTTACTTATTCTATGATTTATTGATTATATTATACAATTTTTATATTAATTTGTAAAAAGTCCGTTAGAATTATATTCTTTATTATGTTAAATTTATGATAAAATTAAAAAGTTAAAAGTTAAATAAAAAAATATATTATGAATAATAATCAAAAAATCGTAATATTTCCGATTTATTTTAAGAAAGCTCCCATTTTTAAAAATGAAATTTTTAAACCTATTCAGGCAGGCTGTGCATTAAATGAAATTTATTCGGGGGGGGGGATTTTAACTGATAATACGGGTGATAATATTTCCTCAAAAAACCCTTATTATGGAGAGTTAACCGCTACTTATTGGATATGGAAAAACTATTTAAAAGAAAATCCAAATATAGAATATATCGGATTTTGCCATTACAGAAGATTTTTTGATTTTATAAATAAAAAAGTTGAACCATACAGTTTTAAATTAACAGATTATAAATTTTTTACAAATAATTTTTTGGAAAAAAACACTCCCGATATTATTGAAAAAACTGTTCAAGAATATGATATAATTTTACCAAGACATATTTATAATTTAAAGCAAACAATTTATAATCAATATATATCCAATCATCCAAAAGAACTAATTGATAAATTTATTGAAATTGTAAAATCAGATTATCCTGATTACGCGGAGTGCATGAATAATTTTTTAAACGGGCATGAAATGTATCTCGCTCTTAATTTTGTCATGAGAAAAGACCTTTTTATAAACTGGTGTAATTGGATTTTTGATATCCTTTTTAAAATAGAAAAAACTACTGATTTAACTAAATACAAAACTTATAATGAAATTAGAGGTCAAGCATTCGTTGCTGAAAGATTTTTTAATGTTTGGCTTAAATATAATATTGAAAAATACAATCTTAAAACTAAAGAAATAAATGCTTATCTTTTAGAAGATTTAAATACTAAAGTTTACCCGTTTTTATTGGGTAAACTTCAAATTGACAATAAAAGAATAATGCTTAATATACTTGGAATAAAAATATTTCACTGGCGAAAAAAAGACAAGGACAGTGAATAAATTTTATAAACAATCGCATAAAATTTCAAAATAACCTTGTTTTTTCTCGCATACAGGACATTTAACGGGCGCTGATTTTGCTTCAACTACATGCCCGCAATGAGTACAAACCCATAAAACTTTTTCATCTCTTTTAAAAAGAGCTTCATCTTTCAAGCGTTGAGCCAATGTTTTATATCTTTCACTATGATGTTTTTCTATGTTCGCAATATTATAAAATGCTTTTGCTATTTCATCAAAACCCTCATCCTGAGCTATTTTGCTGTATTCAGGATACATTGTTGTATGTTCTTCTTCTTCATATTTTGCCGAACACAGTAAATTTTCCAAAGTAGTACCATTGCAAGACGGGTATGAAATATTTGTAATTTCAACATCGTCGCCGTCTAAAAATTCGTAATATATTTCAGCGTGTTCTTTTTCGTTGAGTGCGGTTTTTTTAAATATTTCCGATATTTGAATTAATCCCTCTTTTTCTGCCATAGAAGCAAATATGCAGTATCTGTTGCGAGCCATAGATTCACCCGCAAACGCTTTCATTAAATTTTCTCTTGTTTTAGTTCCTTTTAATTCTTTTTTTTCCATAATTTATCTCCTTTAATAAGATAAATTATTTTAAAACGAATTTAATCACAAAAAATCGCCGTTGCGGCTATTTTATAAGGCAACGGCAATATATGCAATTATGTTATTTTTAGGGTACATTACGATTTTGACAATGTATCATAAACTTTTGAAACTATTTTCCATTCGCCGTTTACTTTGTTCATTATCAATAAATCAGTAAATTTATATCCGTGCCAATTATCTTCTATAACTCTGACGGTAGCTATTGTTTTTTCAAGCATTAATACATCGACTCTTGAAACATAATCATTACCGCAAGCGCCAAAAGTATCAATAGTTTTATAAAATTCTCCAATAGAACCCGATTGATATGTTTGTTCGTTTAATTGACCAAAAAAGCACGCCTTTTCATAAAAATACGGTTTAACTATTGAGCTGTCGCCTTTTTTTACCGCTTCACAAAATTTTCTTGCAACATTTTCAACAGTATTATATTCTTTAATATCATCTCTCATAAAACACCTCTTTTTCTTTATTATTAATTGTAACAGAGTTTATTATACCATTTTTTTCCTAAATTAAAGCAAGTTTTAGATGTTTGTAAAAATATTTATATCAAGTTTTAAGTATGTTATATTTTCTATATGGAAAATAAAAAAATTTGTTCTAAACCTTTTACAAAGATTGAAATAGACTCTTATGGGGATGTTTATACCTGCTGCCCTTGTTACATAAAGTACAATAAAATAGGCAATATATGGGATAAAAATGTTAAAACTATCGAAGACATTTGGAATTCCAAAGAGGCTAAAGAATTCAGAAGAAAAATTTTAAATAATGATTATTCTTTATGTAATCTTGACATCTGCCGAGAAATTAGTCTTGAAGAGAATAAAAATTTTTCAGATACTCCGCCTTTGCCTGAATACGTTATGTTGGCGTATGATAAAGAATGTAATATACAATGTATAACTTGCAGGGATAAAAAAATAAAAAATAGTCTGAAACAAAATTTCATACATAATAAAATCCTTTCCATAATGTTACCACTGTTGCAAAACGCAAAATTAATTACTATAAGCGGCTCGGGAGAAGCCTTTTACAGCAGACACAGCAGATTACTTATCAAAAAACTGACAAAAACCAATAAAACAACTAAATTTAATATTTATACTAACGGTCTGCTTTTTAATGAAGCAAATTTAAAACAACTTAATTTAATCAACAGAATAGAAAATGTCTGCGTGTCCGTTCATGCTCTTGAACCCGAATTATATAAAAAAATTATGGTTGGTTCAAATCTTGATGTCGTTCTTAAAAATCTGAATTATATTTCTACATTGTATAGAACGGGACAAATTAAATCGGCAACCATTAATTCCGTTATCTCAAATATGAATTACACCGAAATACCTAAACTTATAGAATTAGCAAAAAAATTAGACTTTTATATTTCTTTTTCCATTTTTACTCCATTTGGAAGTTCTTTAGATAAAAACTATAAAGAATTAGCTATTTGGGAAGAAACACATGAAAATTACAGTAAGTTAAAAAATATATTAAAAACGGCAAGGGAAATAAATTATGACAAATGTATTTTTCCGCCCGCATTTAAATCAATTTAAAAAAGAATTTCCAACTTTGGAAGTTCTTTTTGGAAATGTTTCATTATACCATTTTTACCCCCCCCCGAAGCAATTTAAGGGAAACAGGAATGTAACAAGATTTTAATATAGAGGTTTAGAATTTTAAAAAACGGGCATTGTAATATTACGTTGATTTGTGCCTAAAATTAATTTGAATATAATTATAAATTTTATATAAAACTAAGAATATTTAATGAAGCTGCATAAAAATTGCAGCAGGAATATTTTTGCCCCTAAAAATACGGTTAAAATCAGTGAATTTTAACCACAATACAGTTACGACGCCCAAAAGACGCCAATATTTTGGTGCAAAAAAACAGAAAGGACTTTTTACTATGAATGAAAATAAATTTTTAAATGAATCACCCGAGCAAGTTATTTTAACTCCTAACCCGAGAAAAATTATAATAACTCATGCCTGTGCAAATCGAGCATACGGACTTTTTGACTCTGAAACAGGCACTCAAGTCACGGGGTTTAAAAAAGGCACAGACGGTAAAGTTGAGTTTACAGGTTTAGACCCAAATAAGCACTATGACGTGGGAGCAATTGAAGGTATGGGAGATGAAAAACCTCAATTTGCTATTGCTTGGAATTTACATATGAGAGATGAAACAGACGATATATTAAAAAATTCAGGAAACTTGCCTGTAATATATCCTGAGGTTTACACTATAAAAGATAACAGCAACAATTCCAACAACATTTTTGATATAGTTGATGATAGAGGCGAAACGGTCGGGCAAGTTATGAATTTATCTCAGACAGGAGATAAACCTAAATTTGCATATATTCGTACTTTCAAAATAAAAGACGACACTCAAAAATAACAAACTTTGGCAGAAATCAAATAAATAAGGTTTAAATCGCTTTTAAAATTTGTTATAATATGTTAGGATAGAATAGTTGAACACTCTGGAAAATCGTACCAGGTGGCATTTAATTGGCCGGGTGATGGGATTTTGCGTCCATCCAACTATTCTATCTTCTTATATATTTTTTGATTTCATTCAACTTTTTTCGCATTCTAAAAATTAAATAATAAAAGGACTCCCGATTTTGGAAGTCCTTTTTGAATATATTTGGAAAAATATTAACGTTTTGAGAATTGAAATCTTTTTCTTGCTCTCTTGCGTCCGTATTTTTTACGTTCTTTAACTCTTGCGTCACGGGTTAATAAACCTTCTGATTTTAAAACGGTTTTGTATTCTTCATTAACTTTTAATAAAGCTCTAGAAATACCGTGTTTTATAGCACCTGCTTGAGCAGTTACGCCGCCGCCTACCGTTTTAACTCTTACATCATATTTTTCTTGGTTATCCGTTAGCGCTAAAGGTCTATAAACCATCATTTCTAATGCTGCACGGTTACCAAAATAATCTTTAAATGTTTTACCGTTAACAAAAACTCTGCCTTTACCTTTTACTAATTTTACAACGGCAATTGCGGTTTTTCTTCTTCCTGTTGCCATAATTTCTTTATCTGCCATTATTTAGCCTCCGTTTCATTATAAACAACAGGTTTTTGAGCAGCATGCGGGTGCTCGGAGCCTGCATATACCTTTAATTTATTGAATTGTTCCTGCCCTAAAGTATTGTGCGGTAACATTCCTTTTATTGCTTTTTCTATTGCTTTTGTCGGATTTTTTTCCATTAATTCTCTAAATGATGCTGATTTTAATCCACCCGGATATCCTGTGTGGTGATAATAAATTTTACCTGTTTCTTTTTTACCCGTAACGCTTATTTTTTCAGCATTGATTATGATAACAAAATCACCTGTATCTACGTTAGGAGTATATTGTGGTTTGTGCTTTCCTCTTAAAAGATTTGCTGCTAATACTGCAAGTCTGCCTAATGTTTGACCTTCAGCGTCAAGCAAATACCATTTTCTTTCTACTTCAAGAGGTTTAGCTGAATAAGTTTTCATGTGCTTTCTCTCCATTTATATTATTGTATATTACTTCTATTAATGTCAGCCCCTCCGGGCTTATGGTCGAACCTGCTTTTGTTATATCCTTAGACTCAAGAATTTCTTTCATTACTTCGGGGTTAAAAGAATTTCTTTCCATCCAAAGGAGAGTTCCGACGATCAATCTGATCATATTGTACAAAAATCTGTCTGCAACAAAATCAATGTATATATAATCGCCTTGCTTAACCGCTTGTGCTTTATACATTTTGCAAACCTTGGCAGGGTTAGTCGTTCTTGATTTCTTAAAGGCGGAAAAATCATGTTCGCCCAAAAGATACGAGAGCGACTTATTCATCCTTTCTATATTTAAAGGATACCTAGCAAGTAAACAATGTTCGTCCCAGCAGCTTCGTTGAGTTCTGTTTGCGATGACATATTGATAATGCCTTGCAATAGCGCTCTTTTGTGCGTGAAACATTTTTTCGACTTTTTTTAACCCTTTAATGCTTATTGTGTTTGGCAATATTCCGTTTAAAGAATTAACGAACTTACTCGGATTTAGTTCAAGCTCTGTATCAAAATGAGCTGTCTGCCCTTTTGCGTGAACTCCGGCATCGGTTCGGCCCGAAAATATTGTTTTGATTTTTGTTTTTGTCAATGTACTGATTGCTTTTTCCAGTTCATCCTGAATAGTTATTACAGGCTTATTACTGTTGGGCATTTTATTCGGCTGTTTTTGACTGCCTGCGTAGTTTGTTCCGATATACTCTATTTCAATCAAGTATCTTGTCATTATACTAATTGAATTAAAGCCATTTCTACGCCGTCTCCGCGTCTTGGCGGCAAGTGATATATTCTTGTATATCCGCCGTTTCTGCTTTCATACTGTTTGCCGATTTCGGAAAATAATTTTCTTAAAACAGTTTGAGGTATTAATTTTTTACCCTCTTGCAATTCTTCAAAAATTTCTCCCGTTGCAGAATCTACATATTTTGATGTTTCAACATCAAATATAAATTTTGCAGCCTGCCTTCTTGCGTGTAAATCGCCTCTTTTAGCGAGTGTTATTATTTCTTCGGCATAAGGTTTTAATGCTTTTGCTTTTGAAATAGTTGTTTTAATCTCGCCATGTAAGAACAATTCGGTTGCTAATGACCTTAGCAAGGCTTTTCTTTGGTCTTGCGGTCTGGACAGTCTGTTTCTTGTGCATTGGTGTCTCATTTTATTAGTCCTTTTGTATTATTATACTTCTTCAAGTTCAACACCCTCGGGGTTCGGTTGAAGTTCCAAACCTACCTGGTGTAACTTTTCTATTACTTCATCAGATGATTTTTTACCGAAGTTTTTAATATTCAATAAATCGTGTTCTGATTTTTTAAGCAATTCGGCTAAAGAGTTAATACTTGCTCTTTTTAAGCAGTTATAAGCTCTTACCGACAATTCTAAGTCTTCAATAGAGATACTTGGTGTTTGCGTTTCTTCTTCAACTTCTTCAATAATGTGTTGATTAGGAAGAACTGCAGGTTGACCTGTAATTGAAGCTATTTGCATAAAGTGTTCTATCAACAGATTTGCAGCCTGACTTAATGCGCTTGATACGTCTATACTTCCGTTTGACCATATTTCAAGAGTTAATTTATCATAGTCAATAACATCGCCTACACGTGTATTTTCTACGTTATAGCTTACTCTTTTAATAGGCATAAATGAAGCATCGATAGGCAATAAATCTATCGGTATGTTGCCTTTATTTTCTTTTAATACATCAACCGTTCTGTAACCTTTACCCGTTTCAACGGTAATGTCGGCAGAAATACTTCCGCCCTCTGATATTGTACATATCAGCCAATCAGGATTTACTACTTTTACGCCTGCGGGTAATTGCAAATCACTTGCAAGTACGGGGCCGGGGCGGTCTACTTCAAGTCTTAAGTGCTGAGGATCTTTATCTTCTGTTTTTACTGTTAAACCTTTTAAGTTCAACATAATATCAATAGCATCTTCTACGATACCGGGGATTGAAGTATATTCGTGAGTAATACCTTCAATTCTGATAGAAGTAACAGCAGCACCTTCGAGTGATGATAAAAGCACTCTTCTTAAAGCGTTACCGATTGTAGTACCAAAGCCTTTTTCAAGCGGTTCTACCACGAATTTACCGTATTGTGAACCGTCCGATGAGGTTGTTGTATTAATACATTTAATTTTCAATTCCATTATAATTATCTCCTACAATTATTTAGAATAATACTCAATTACAAGCTGTTCTTTAAGTTCCGGATCCAATTCTTCGCGTTCGGGGATTCTGTCAAAAGTAACTTTCATAGCTTCTTTATCTATTGTTATCCATGCCGGAGCTAAAGCTAAATCTATTGATTCTGAAACTGCTTTAACGAAATCACTGCTTGATGATTTAAAAGTGATAACATCGCCTGCTTTAACGGTATATGAGGGAATATCGACTCTTTTGCCGTTAACAAGAACATGACCGTGGTTAACAATTTGTCTTGCCTGTTTTCTTGTAATTGCGAAGCCTGTTCTAAACAGAATGTTATCAAGTCTTGATTCTAAAAGCTGAAGAAGAACGGTACCTGTAACGCCCTTGCTTCTTGACGCTTCATTGTAGTATCTTACGAATTGTTTTTCGCTTAATAAGTATGTTAAGCGGATTTTTTGCTTTTCATTTAAGTGAATAGCATATTCAGAAAGTTTTTTTCTTGCTGCGCCGTGTTGACCGGAAGCATTTTGTCTTAGTGAAGAAACCAGCTTTCTGTTTGATAAATCCGTAACTCCGTAGTTACGAAATAATTTATTTGATGGTCCTGTATACTTAGCCAATTTTATGACTCCTTACTTTTTTTATACTCTACGTCTTTTTGGAGGACGGCAGCCGTTATGAGGAATAGGTGTAACGTCCTTAATTAATGTAATTTCGAGTCCAGCAGCCTGAATAGCTCTTATAGCTGTTTCTCTGCCCGAACCCGGTCCTTTGATGTAAACTTCAACCTTTTTCATACCTTGGTCGATTGATTGCTTAGCAACTTTTTCTGCTGCCGATTGTGCTGCAAACGGAGTGCCTTTTCTTGCACCTTTAAATCCGCAGCCGCCTGCAGAAGCCCAAGCAATAGCGTTACCTTGAGTATCTGTTGAAGTTACGATTGTATTATTGAAGGTTGATTGTATATGTACAACACCTTGCAATACATTCTTTTTTTCTTTCTTTTTTGTTTTTACGGGTCTAGCCATTGTTTATATTACTCCTTAAATTGTTTTCTTATTGGCGATTGGGCCTGTTTTCTTACCGCGTCTTGTTCTTGCGTTTGTTTTTGTTCTTTGTCCTCTTACGGGAAGTTTGCGTCTGTGGCGCATTCCTCTGTAAGAGTTAATTTCGCTCAATCTTTTGATGTTTACCGATTCTTCTCTTCTTAAATCACCTTCGATTGTGTAATGAGAGATTTCATCTCTCAATTTTTTGATGTTGTCATCTGTCAAATCGTCTGTTCTTAAATCTTCGGATATACCGCAAGCTGCTAAGATTTTAGCGCTTCTTGTCGGTCCTATTCCGTAGATATAGGTCAATGCGATTATCATTCTTTTATTACGAGGTAAATCTACCCCGGCAAGTCTTGCCATAGTCTCTCCTTTTGTTTTATGTTATTTACTTATTTGGCTTTGTTTTTTGGTTTGTTTTTTCCGCTTCTGGTCAAGCTGTCTTGGTTTTTGCTCTTTATCGGGGCTGTCGTTGGTTTCACTTCGTTATCGCCAACTTCGCTGTCCTTATTTTCCTGTCGGCTCAATCTTCTTCTTCGTTTCACGAGCCTTTCGGCTTTTTGTACTCCGAGCGATTTGCACCTCTTCGGGCTCGGGTGCAGCGGCACCTTTAAAGTTTAGTTTAACTTATTATATTTAATCCAACTTTAAACCGGCTCTGCCGACCGTCCGCAATTTCGCTGTCTTGAAATTCCTGTTCGCACAACCCGAGCAAACTCGCTTAAAAACCTTCGGTTTCCCACTCGTTACGGGTTGTTGCTCCCTCGGGCTCGCTCGCTTTCGCTCGACTTAGCCCTGCGGAATTTCGCTGTCTTGAAATTGCTTTTCGCTCGCTGCTGTCGTTGGCTTCACTCCGTTGTCGCCAACTTCGCGCTCGCCTATCGGGTTCGTTTCACTCCACCCGTCCGCAATTTCGCTCAGCCCTGCCTTTGTTTGTGTTTCGGGTTTTCACAAATTATTGCTACTCTGCCCTTTCTTTTTATTACTTTGCATTTGTCGCAAAGCGGTTTTACTGATGCTCTGACTTTCATTTTATTTTCCTTTTCTTTATATCATTCCTTTTTTTATCGAGAGGGTTTTTAGTTTTTTTTACTTTTCCCCCCCCCCTCAGTGTAAGCCCGCCTGCGCGGTTTGGTTATTTTAACCTGTATGTAATTCTGCCTCTTGTTAAATCGTAGGGGGTCATCTCGACTTTTACTTTATCACCGGGTAATATCTTAATAAAATTTTTCCTTATTTTTCCCGATATATGTGCCAATATTTCGTGTCCGTTTTCTAAACCTACCCGAAACATTGCATTCGGCAGTGATTCTATTATTGTTCCCTCGAATTCTATTACGTCTTTTGACATTTTTTCCTCTTTATCGTGCCAATAAATATATCCTACATGTTAAATTTTTCAAATCAAGCCTTTTTTTACTGCAAGACTACTTTTTTTAACCGATTTTATTTTTATATTCATTAATTGTTTTTTTAAAATAACAAAATATACAACAAAATTGCGACTCTCTAAAATACTTATTTAGATTATTTATTCACCATTTTGTAAATTTTTCTTAACATGTTAAAAGTTTTTTATTTTTTATTAAACAATCATTATATACTTTTTCATTTAGTTATATAATTGTATAGATGAAAAAATTTATTGTTAACATTGTTGTTTTTATATTTTGTTTCTTTGCTCTTGACTATTGCATATATAAATTTAACAGCATTGAATACAAAAAAGTTACAAATACGGATATGCACCCGATACTACCTTATTATAAATTTTATACGGAAAGAATAAGTCTTTCGCTCCCCGTATTAAAAAAAAATTATATAAACGGTGATTTCAGTTACTTTAGAAAAAATCCCGCGAATTCTAATTTAAACACAAAACCGTCCATTTTACTTTTTGGATGTTCTTATGCTTATGGTACTCTTTTAGAAGATAAACAAACCTTTCACTATAAACTGTCCAAATTAACAAAAAGGAACATCTACAACAGAGCGCTTGAAGCATGCGGTATTCAGCACATGTATTTTTTATTATCCGATAAAAACTTCTTTAATCCAATTCCTACCCCCCCCCGAATACAATATGCTGTTTACATATATATTCCAAACCATTTAGAAAGACTTACAACGAAAACTTTTCCTAATCCGTTATGCTTAAGCGAAAAACTTTTAATTTACAAACTAAAAAATAATGATTTAATAATAAACAATACTCCGTCTTTCTTATACAAGTCCTTTATTTTTAAAGAATTAGTAAAAATTAACGATGATAGAAATAACATAGTTACAATTGAAAATAATTATAAAAAATTTATTCTTGCAAATGAAATATTTTTAAGAAGTAAAAAAATACTTGAACAAAAATATCCGGATATTAAATTTGTTATTTTAAAATATAATTATGAAAATGATCACAATGTTAATTATGAATTACCTTTCATGTGGGATATTTTAGAAAAAGAAGGATTTATAATTTTAGAAACAAAAGATTTAATAGGAAGAAAATTTGTTTTAAATTCTAAAGATACGGTAAATGACGGATATCATCCGTCAGAATATGCATGGGATTTGCTTCTTCCTCCATTAATTAAAAAATTAAACTTATAATTATGGTAAAATAAATACTTATGAATAAAGTAATAAAAATATTTATTATAATTCTTATTAATGCAATGATTGTGTGCGCGGTTGTATTTGTTTCTGATTTATTAATTTACAAACATTACAAAAGTATTTATTACAAAACAAATCCAAGAACATTTCAAATACAGGAATTTACTTATGTTCCGAATATTCCAAGTTACATTTATGATTTAAGCGGATTTTTTAAAGAAAAAGACGATATTTATTATTGGGGCAGAAAACCTGACGGTCTTCAGTATTGCAAAGATAAAAAAGACTGTCGTCCCATTGTTTTATTCGGAGGCTCTTACGCTTACGGTCAATATTTAAAATATAATCAGACATTCAGTTACAAGCTGGCGCATAAATTAAAACGTCCTGTTTATAACAGAGGAATAATCGGCGGAAGCTGGCATTTAATGTATTTTCAGACTAATGATGAACAGGGAAAAGATTTTTACAAAGATGTTCCGCCCTCTGATACGGTTATTTACATTATGATTAATGACCATTTCAGGCGAACTTTATTATATTATTTTAATGTTGTAGATAAATTTGTTTACCCACACTACATATTAAAAAAAGATAAATTTGTAATGGATAATTATAAAAATCGGCCTGTAACTTTTTTCAATTCGTTATACACGGTCAAACATTTTAACCATGTTTATGCGGATAATTACATTAATGATTTTAAAAATAACAAAAAGTTAACAGATACAGCTCTAAAATATTTTCTTTTATCAAGAGAGGCTATGGAAAAACATTGGGGTAAAAAAATCAAATTTATTGTTATAGTTTATGATGACTGGTATTTAAACCATACAGATGTTTTCATTGACAAATTAAAAGAAAATAACTTTATTGTTTTAAAAGTCAGTGATTATATTAAAGCAGATTTAAACTCACCCGAATACAAAATGCAGGATAATCTGCACCCGACTGAAAGAGCTTATAAAGAATTAGTTGACGTTGTTGTAAAGAATATAGATTTTAATTAAATTTCAAAGCGGGAATATATCTGTCCTATATTCTTTAAATAATCCTCTATATCAAAGCAAGATTTTATTTCAGCCTCGGTTAATTTTAATTTAATTTCTTCATCATTTAAAAGATTATCAATAAAACTTCCGTCATTATTAAATGCGTTAAGTGCGTTTTTTTGAACCAGTCTGTATGCTTCTTCGCGGGATAGTCCTTTTTCGCAGAGTTTCAACAGCACTTTTTGTGAAAACACAATTCCGCCAAACTTTTTGGTATTTTTGAGCATTGTATCTTTATGCACAACAAGGTTTTTAATAACGTTATTGAGCCTATTTAGCATATAATCAATTAAAATTGTAGTATCGGGGAAGATAATCCTTTCAACGCTTGAGTGAGAAATATCTCTTTCATGCCAGAGCGCAATATTTTCAAGTGCACTAATGGAATTAGAGCGGACAATTCTGGCTAATCCCGTTAAATTTTCGCCCGAGATCGGATTTTTTTTATGAGGCATAGCTGATGAACCCTTTTGCCCTATGCTAAAGCCCTCCTCGACCTCTGATACTTCGGTTCTTTGGAGGTGGCGAAGCTCAACCGCTATTTGTTCTATTACACTCCCGATAACTGCCAATGACTGGATAAAGCGGGCATGAATATCGCGGGCAATAATTTGAGTAGAAAATTTAGCAGGTTTCAAGCCCAAATATTTGCATACAAGTTTTTCTATTTCGGGATTAATATTGCTGTAAGTGCCGACAGGACCCGATATTTGACCGACCAATGCTTCATCAAGCGCAAATTCAAAACTGCGTTTTGCGCGTTCAAACAAGTCAATCCACCCGCAGAGTTTAACTCCGAAAGTCATCGGCTCTGCGTGAATACCGTGTGAGCGCCCTATACATACGGTATTTTTATGTTCTTTTGCCTTTTCTCTAACTGTGCAAATGATTTCATCCAAATCTTTTAAAATAATATTCCCGCTGTCTTTCATCTGCAAAGCAAGCGCAGTGTCTATAACATCCGAGCTTGTAAGCCCCATGTGGATATATCTTGAATTTTCGCCCACATTTTCATTAACATTTGTAAGAAATGCAATTACATCGTGGCGGACTTCTTTTTCAATTTCCGAAATTCTGTCAACGGAAAAGGAGGCATTTTTAGTAATATCTTCAAGCACACCGTTTGAAATGACCCCGAGTTCATTGTATGCTTTGCAAACCGCAAGTTCAACGTTAAGATAATATTGGAATTTACTGTTTAAATCCCATATTTTTTTCATTTCATCGCGAGAATACCTGTCAATCATAAAAACTTCCTTTTTCAATTCTTTTATTTTACAATAACAGATAACATAGTTCAAGAACGGGTAAAGGAGCATAAACTGTGCAAAGGCAGCCTTTTTTCTATGATATAACACTGCGTGACGGCAATCAATCATTAAAAAAGCCGTGGAACACTTATGAAAAGGAAATAATATTTAATCACCTAAAAGAGCTCGGTGTTCAAGGAATAGAGGCGGGATTTGCAGCTGCTTCCGAAATGGATTATGAGGCATGCTCGCATTTAGCTTCTATTGCGCCTGATAATATTGTAATCTCGGCGCTTGCAAGGTGCGTGGAAAATGACATTATAAAAGCGTCCGAAGCGATAAAATCGGCTCCGAAGCAGAGAATTCATACATTCATTGCCATGAGCCCTTTTAATATGCGGTATGTTTTAAATAAATCACCAGAACAAGTAAGAAAGCAGGCAATAGAAGCGGTTGAATTTGCGAAGAAAACTATCGGCAAAAGAGGAGAAGTGCAATTTTCCGTTGAGCATTTTGGAGACTGCGCCGAAAACATTGATTTTGTTATAGATACGCTTAAGCAAATAGTAAAATCCGGAGCAAATGTAATCAATCTGCCAAATACTGTTGAAAGAACGCGCCCGAAAACATTTATTAATCTTGTGGAAAAAGTATATAACGCACTTCCCAAAGATATAATTATATCGGTTCACAATCATAATGACCTTGGCATGGCAACGGCAGTAACGGTAGAGAGTTATTTTGCGGGCGCGCTTCAGCTTGAATGTGCGCTAAACGGTTTAGGCGAGCGCGCGGGTAACACTAATATGTATGAAGTAGCTGTTGCCCTGCATAATTCGGGCGTTGATGTTCCGTTAAATTTATCTAAAATATACGAGCTTGCTCTGACTATATCTGATATGTCAAACGTAAAGATATACGAAAAAGCGCCGTTAATAGGGCCTGACGCATTAGCGCACAGAAGCGGAATACATCAGGACGGTGCTGTAAAGACAAAAGATATGGAAAAAGGCGCATACAGACCTATTCATCCGTCATTAATCGGCAGAAAAGATGATGAAAAATTAGGCTTTACCTCGCAATCAGGGAAAACCGCGGTATACGAAATTATTTCGGAAGCCGGTTATCCGATTACATTGCGCGAAGCTCAACGCATTGCGCCTTACGCTAAAGAAATCGCGGAAAAAATCGGCGAGCTTACCACCAAAAACATTATTGATATTTACTTTAAGCAGGTATTTAATATTCAAGGCGCTTTTGTTTTATGCAATATGGAAAAAATTGAAAGCGGAATTAATCTTCACTTTAAGTATCATGACAAGGAATACGACATTGAAGTAGCGGGCAACGGGCCTGTTGACGGCTGTATAAAAGCAATACAAAAAGCAGGATTTAATTGCGAATTACTGCATTATGAACAGCAGGCGTTAAACGAAGAATTAATGGGCTCAGGAGCAACCGCTATGAGTATTATGCACTTTAAAGCACCAAACGGGCAGACCGTTATTTCAAGAGGTATGGATGAAAGTACGATAAAAGCAAATATTAAAGCTATATTCAACGGATTAAATATAATTGAAAACCTTTACAACCCAAAAGGCTAAAAGATGAAAAAATTTATTTCATTATTAATAATATTAAATTTATTATTAACGTATTCACTGCCCTCATTTGCGTTTACGCCTCATTTTATAACGAATGAAAAAATAACCGATTTAATTGAAACGGAAAACATTGTATCAAAAGATGTTGAAAAGCGGTTAAAATCCGCTATCACAAAAGTATACGGAGAAAGTCAAACAGAAGATATATATATTAATATATTAAAAATTATAAAAGAAGCGCGTCAAAAGAGAGAGCCGAAATTAAAGCAGGAGGACTTAACCCGCGCCGATGACTGGTATAAAGACGAAATTATATATATGTATTACGTTGACCGTTTTGGTGTTGATGATGATATGAGCCCTAACACCTTTAGCAAATCAATCAAAATGCTGAGATATTTAAAAGGACTTGGGATAACAACAATTTACATGCTTCCTTTTGCGGATTCTCCAATGGGAGATGCGGGATTTGACGTTAAAAATCCGCGTGATGTAAGAAAAGATTTAGGCGGGATGAGCGAATTTATAAGATTTATCACGGAAGCAAAACGACAGGGGTTTAAAATAAAGTCCGATTTGGTTTTAAACCATTTTTCAGACAAGCATGAATGGTTTGAGAGCATACAAAAAGGCGACTTATCAAAGTTAAATTATTTTGTAGTAACGGACGAGGAGCCTCAAAAGAAGATTTATAAAGATGAGAAACTGGGATATGTTGCCGAATATAAGCATAAAAGCGGGAAAATATCAAAACGCAGGTTAATTTTCCCCGATATTACCGACACTCACTACAGAAAAGTGACGATAGACGGAAAAGATTATTATTTTTATCATACTTTTTATCCGTTCCAACTGGATATTAACTGGGAAAATCCCGAAGTTTTATACTATAACTTAAATACAATAGCATTCTGGGCAAATATAGGCATTGATATATTCAGAATGGACGCTATACCCTACCTGATAAAAGAGGAGGGCACAAGCGCAGAAAATAATCCCAAGACACATGAAATAATAAAAATATTAAGTACATTTTTGCAGGAAATTGCGCCAAGGAGCGTAATACAAGCGGAAGCATGCCAGAGCCCGAAAAAAATAATCGACTACTTTGGCACTGAAAGAACAATTGAAACGGAAATTGACAATAAGCCAAAAGCGCTGACAAGAACCGATGAGGTGCAAATAGCGTATCATTTCCCTTACATGCCTGCGATGTGGGCAACAATAGTATCGGGTGACAGCAGATATTTTTGGAAAACGCACAAACAGACCCCGCAAATTCCAAACAGTGCAAGCTGGGCAGTGTTTTTAAGAGTACATGACGAGCTTACGCTTGAAATGGTGAACCAAAAAACGCGCGAATTAATATATGAAGATTTAGCCGATAAAGGAGCGGAATTCAGAAAAGGGTTTGGTGTAAGCGGAAGAATGGCGGATTTTTTAGACAACAATCCCGACCGAATAACAATGGCATTTGCGATATTACTTTCATTAAAAGGAATACCGATAATCTATTACGGCGACGAAATAGGTATTAGGAACAATTTTTCTTATGCGCAAAGGTGGGCAAAAATCAGAGAGCGAAGAAACAAGAAAACAACAAAAGATGATATGTTATCATACTTTGACAGCCGTGACATTCACAGAAGCGCTATAAGGAGAAACACGTTTTACAGAGCTTCGCAAGGCAGTAATTCATTTAAAAGCAGGATATATAAAGAAGCAAAACGGTTAATAGAGGTTAGAAAGAACTATCCGACAATGTCGCGCGGTGACTTTATTGAAGTAAAATCCGATAAAAACGAAGTATTTGCATATATGAGAACGGGGAAATACGATAAAATATTAATAGTAAACAACTTATCAGATGAAAGGGTATATACAGAGCTTGACAGCAGTTTATTTAACTTTACTCAAACCGATACGGAATTAAAAATGCAAGAGTTGATAACAAAGCAGGAAAAGAAATTTCCCGTTGAAAATAAAAAATTAATAATAAAACTGCGCCCCTATGAAACGATGTGGTTAAGTTTTAAATAAATAACCGTTTATACACTTGTAAAATCTTTTTGATAATTATATTATAAAAAATAAGTTAGTTTTTTAAGGGGTTGTTTATTATGGCATATTGCGAAGAAAAAAAGTCACCGTTTTCAACGGCAGAGGGAAAAAGCGTATTAAAAGAAGCGCTAAATGTTCTAGGCAAAAAAAATCTGGCATTTATAGCACATGCAAACAGTTTTCCTGCTGAAGCAGGTAAAAACACGGGGTTTGGAAGCGTAAATTCAAATTCCGCAAAAAAGTTAATCGACTTTTTATCGGGAGTTTTTAACGATATCCAACTGGGGCCTGCGGGAAAAACCAAATCAATAGACGCTTCACCGTATACGGGAACAATATTTTCAAATAATCCATTGTTTATTGACCTTGAACAATTAACAACCGATGAATGGTGCAATATACTTTCACAAGAAACGTACAATAAAATTACACAAAATAATCCTAATAAAGATACAAACAGAACAGCGTATTCATATATATTTAAAGCGCAGGATGAAGCGTTAAAAGAGGCTTGGGAAAACTTTAAAACCTGCGGGTGCGAAGAATTAAAGAAAAAATTTGAAGAATATAAAGAAGCAAATAAATTCTGGCTCGAAAAAGATTCGTTGTATGAAGCATTAACAGTAGAACATAACAACGATTACTGGCCGATGTGGAACAGTGAAACGGATAAAAACCTTTTAAATCCGCAAAATGATGAACAAAAAGCTCAATATGAGCACAGAATAAACGAAATAAAAGAAAAATATTCCGATGTTATTGAATATTATTCATTCTGCCAGTTTGTAATATCAACTCAAAACGATAAATCAAG
>CANPWQ010000011.1 GCA_947584965.1 Candidatus Gastranaerophilales bacterium
TTAAATGCGGATTTCCGCACATTATACATTTGTCGTACATTTTGACTCTCTCCTTTGCACATTTTTAAATAAATGTGCTTTTATAGTAGAAAAGTAATTTGTAATGACAAAAGTTTTATGTTAGTATCTATGCAATGAGTAAATATTAAGGTTTCACATTTATTTAATAATGTGCTAAAGAATTAACCTATTGTAACTTTTATCAATATTATCCTGTTCTATTCCTATATACCGCAAAGTAACGCAGGGTGAAGAATGATTGAATATTTTCTGAAGCATTGCTATATCTTTAAATTTTTTATAATGATGATATCCGAATGTTTTTCGTAAAGTGTGAGTCCCTACTTTCTCTTTTATTCCCGCACTTTTACAGGCATTTTTTATAATATGATATGCACTAAATCTGTCCAGTCTGTTGTTTCGTGAATTTGTAAATAAAGGCATATTTTCTTTTTTCTCTTTAACATAGTTTTTTATCATTATTTTTAATTTAGAATTTATTGGAATTCTTTTAAATTTACCTGTTTTTTGTTCTGTTATATAAATATAAGTTTTTGATTTTACATCATTTACATTTAATCTTAAAATGTCTGAAATTCTTAATCCGCAATTAATTCCCAAAGTAAATAATAATAAGTTTCTTTTGTTTTGAGTTTCCAATAATTTTTCAATTTTTTTGATGTCTTTAATTTTTCTGATCGGTTCAACCGTTGTCATATATTCCTCTTATATATTTAGTGCCAAAACTATGGTTTAGCTGCTTCCAGATGACTTAATTCAATATATTTTACCGCGCTGCAAGCTGCAATTGCACCGTCAGCTGCTGCTGTTATTACCTGCCTTAACGGTGTATTTCTTACATCACCTGCAGCATATACGCCTTGGACAGATGTTTGCATGTTTATATCCGTTTGTATAAATCCTTCGGGAGTCTGTTCTATTTGCCCGTTTAGGTTTTCAATGTTTGGATTATAACCTATATATATAAATACTCCGTCTGTGTCCAGTTCTTTATTTTCGCCCGTTTTAAGGTCTTTAAATATTATTTTTTCAACACAAGTGTTACCTTGTATTTCAATAGGATTTGCACTCATTATAAATTCAATTTTTTCATTTTTACAGGCGCGTGAACATACAAGTTTATCGGCTCTAAAATTGTCCCGACGGTGCATTATATATACTTTTTTTGCGAATTTGGTAAGATACATTGCTTCTTCAATGGCAGAATTGCCTCCGCCTATTACGGTTACAATTTTATCCTTGTAAAAAGCTCCGTCACATACCGCGCAATAACTTACCCCTCGCCCTTTAAATTCTTCTTCTCCCTCGATATTTAATTTTTTTGCTTGAGCTCCCGTTGCAATTATTACTGTTTTTGATGTAAAGATTATATCTTTTGTTTCTATTTCTTTTATCTCGGATGTTAGGTTTATTCTTTGAATTTCGACAAACGGAAATTTATCCGCTCCAAATTTATCGGTATGATTTTCAAATTTTTCCATTAGTTCATAACCGCATATTTTTTCAAACCCGGGGTAATTTTCAATTTCCAGATAATTAGAGGGCTGACCTCCAAACATATTTATATCAAGTATTGCTGTTTTTAAGTTTCCTCTTGAAGCGTATATGGCAGCGGAACATCCCGCAGGACCTGCTCCTAAGATTATTACATCATAATTTAATTTTTCTTTTTCCATTCCTAAACTCCCCTAACGAATGCCTAAAATTCCCGATATCGGTGCGCCTGATATCTTAGTCCCTTTTACTTGATATTCGACGTAATCTTCTTTAATAAGTTTCCCGTTTTTATATGTTTTTATACTTATTTTATCAACTCCCGTAAAATTATCTCCGTTTATTGTTAATATCGGAGTTTCAAGTGATTCTTCATCGGGATATGAAGTTCTTTTTTCAAACTTTACGGTTTTTCCTTTTACATCGTTTACCATAATATCGGCTCTTGCCCCTGATAACGGGTTCATTAATGTTATAACATCACCTCTTCTTGTCAGAGTCCAGATATCCATGCTTGTTGCGTCAAAATATTCTTTATTTGTTGATTTTGTGCAGACGGATACAACCTGCCAGTCACCGAAAAATTCACTCGGCACTCTGTCAGACATACTTATATTTCCCTCTATTACCTGTGAATATACGGGCAGAGCCATTATTATTAAACTCACTAAATAAACTGCAATCTTTCTCATATTATTTATTTAATGATATTTTTTATTAAATCAAATCCCGCAGGAGTTATGCTCTTTTTACCATATTTTTTGTTTTTATTATTTTACGGTTAATTTTGAAATTTCTATCTCTTGAGCATTCTCGACATCATAAAACAATTTTGATGACATTTTAAATTGCTGCGCGTTTGAGCTTACATAAAATTTAGGTTCATATTCTTTTTTACCGCCTAACAGCTCGGATTGCTTTAAATCCTGATATATATTTTGTGCAAATATTTTAGCGGGATTTATAAATAATTCCAGCGGCGCAAAATGAGATAATATCCCTATTAAATATGGGTAATGAGTACATCCTAATATTATTTTATCGGGATTGTATTCTAACATCATATTTAGTTTTGATTTAATGTCCTCTATGCTTTCAGGTTCATTTTGAAGCCTTTTCTCCGCTATATCAGCCCAGTTAGGGCATGCTATTTCAAAAACTTCACTTCTTAGATTATAATTTCTGATTTCCCTTTTATATGCGTGTGAGTTTATTGTTGCTTGAGTCGCAAATACTCCTATTCGGTCATAATTAGCCAGTGCTATTTCTTTTGATACCGTTTGCACAATCGGATATATTTTATAATTGTATTGATTTTTAAGCTCGTTATAAGTGTTTGCGGAGGTGGTATTGCACGCCATTACAACGGCTTTTACATTTTTTGTTTCAAAAAAGTCAAATATATTTTTACTGATTTTTATTAATTCTTCTTTTGATTTATTCCCGTAAGGCAGATTTTTTGTATCTCCAAAATAAATATAATTTTCTTCACCCATAAGTTTAATTAGTTCAGCAAAAACGCTTAGTCCACCTACACCCGAATCAAATATACCTATTGGTTGATTGTTCATTGATTAATGCTCCGTTAAATAATTTATTATACCCTCTGCGATTGCTTCAGCAGATTCGGTTTGTCTTTTCTCGGATACAAGTCCGTTTCGTTCACTTTCATTAGATATAAACCCTAATTCCAATAAAACCGCAGGTGCTTCTGTGTGGTTTATAACATAAAATTTAGACTTAAACAAGCCTCTGTCTGCGGCATCTACTTTTGACATTAATTCTTTGTGCATTATTTTTGCGACTTGATATCCTGACTCCGAATAATAATGTGTTTCAATCCCTTTTATTTCACTTTTTACACTGGCATTTATGTGAATGCTGACGTAAATATCGGCATTGTTGTTGTTTGCGGTTTCCACTCTTTGCGCTAAAGATACAGTTGTATCACCTGTTCTTGTCATAATTATTTTATTAAACCCTCTTTCCCGCAGTTGTTCTCTTACTTTTAATGCAATTTGAAGCGTTAAATCTTTCTCCAGAGTCTTACCGCGCATTGCGCCGGTATCACTGCCGCCGTGTCCCGGGTCTATTATTATTACTTTATTCTTTATCTTATTTATTACTTGTTTTTTCTTTTTTGCCGTTTTCTTTTGAGTTTGAATATTACTGTCTCTTTTCTGCCGTGCAAGTAAGTCGGCAAATGGGCTTTCGTTAATTGTTTGCTCTTTTTTTACGGGGCTTGTATATACATTTGTTTGGGGTGTTTGCTTTGGTTCTACTACGCTGACCGGCGGTATTTTATGAGTAAATACTAATCTTAACTGAGCGGCATTTAATGTTTCATAACAATCTACAAAAGTATTTACGTCGGCAGGAAATGATAATGTGTATATATGTGAACTTGATTGTTTTGCTTCAAATCCTGTTTTATTTTTTAATGCAAGTGCATTAAATGATTCCGTATTAAAGTTTAATAAATTATATATTGTTAAATTTATTTTTCCTGCCGTTTTTTGTATTGAATAAATTACGGGGTTTGAAAATGTTATATTTATTACATCCGTTTCCGAATTGATATTTTGTTCTTTAAAGTATGTTAATTCCGTTGAAGATTTAGTTAAATATGTATTTAAGAGTTTATTTTTGTTCGCAATAAGAATTGTTTGCAGAGTGCTTGAATAAACAGGCAGATATGCTTGCGGATTAACTGTTTTTATTACAATACGTGCTTTTGACGGTGTAAATTGACCAATTTTTGCTGAATCTGTCTCCGATAATCTTATTTCTTTTTCACGCAATTCTTGTGCAACTATGGTATTGGGCATATCAAAAATTATTCTTGAGGGCTCCGTTAAAGTGAACGGTTTTTCAATATTTACAACTCCAATACCTGATAATAATAAATTTCCGCTTTTAACTTCCGCATTACTAAGGAAAAATCTTGATTTTAACCTTGCCTGCTTTTGTTCTATATTCGGTCTTACAAGTTCATTTTTATCGTCGGTTTTAAATGCTTGCTGAACTTGATTTAATATTTCATCCGATGTAGTTGTTTGTTTTTCTTCAGGAATTACAACTGTTTTATCATAATATTCAACCGAACTGCTTTTTGTTTCTTTATATATTTGTGTGGAGTATTGTTGCAGCGGAGTTTCATTGCTCAGTTTTATAATTATGTTGTTTTTTATTTTATAAACTTTTATTTTTGAAGTGTCATAATTTTTTGAATTTTGGATTACAATTCTTACTACATCCGGATTTGTAGTATTCTGGGCTATTTTTACTTGCGTTAATCTGCTGTTTTTTAGTTCATAAGTGGAGTTTGGAAATGTTATTACTGCGTTCTCAATATCAAATAAGACTCTGTCAGGCTCCGTCAGAATTTTTTTTGTTATGTTAAAACTTTCTATATCTTCACTTCCGCCTGATGTGCCTAAGAAGATTATGGAGTCTGAATTATCAAAATTTATGGAATTAATTTTTAAAACTTCCTGCGCACAGGCTTTTAGTATAAAAGGTCGGGATATCCATATATTGCTGTTTGTGTGGGGCAATACGGTTATAAAAAAATATATGAATATAAATACTAAAAACCTTTTTATCATAATATTTATAATAAACTTAAAATAAATAAACTCAAAAAAATTAACAAAAATAAAAGGCTTAAATTCTTAAGCCTTTTAATAAAAATTAAATAATTTTTTATGAATTTGCTTTTGAATTCAAATTCGGCTGCAAAGTGTCAAGTACACTGGTTAAATCATCTTCAACTCCGTCACTGTAATATAAACTTGTTGATGAGGCTTTGAATGATTTGTATTTTGCTTCAACATCATATCTTTGACAGTCATAAGAAAATTTGGTTATTTCTTCACTTGTAACACGCCCGTCGCCATTTGAATCTATTTTATTAAAATATGCTAAAACTGTTGATAATAAAGAATTATCAGCATTTCCGTTACAGCATAATGCTTGGATTTCATTATAAGTTAAACCTTTTGACTGCATTGTAGTCATAAGATTATTAAGGTCATTTCCCGTTATTTCTCCGTCACCGTCTTTATCAAGTGAAGCAAAATTTGATGTTAAATATTGCAAGAATGAGTAATTCCCGCCTAAAGTCAACATTGTAGAGGAGGAAACATTTGATAAATCCTCTAAAGTTAAACCCTTGCCCGATGAGCTGTGTGCGCTCATTAATGTTGAATATGTATTTGTTAATCCTGCCATTGCACTTGCCAAAAGTGATTGTCCGTTTAATATGCTCATATATAGCTCCTTTTTTATAGTTCGCCGTATTAACATATTAATTATTTTTTTTTGAAAGTAAACCCTTTATTTGCATTATTTTTAAATAAAAGAGTTCATTTGAACTCTTTTATTTCTTTGCTTTTCTGTATGCCTTTCTTTGCATGTCTGATAATGTTGCTTCAAATTGTTTTTCATAACATTTGCAAATTTCTTTTCTCTTCTTTTCTAATTTCTTAACAAGACGTTTTTGTTTGTGTCTTTCACAGAATTTTGCACAGCTGTTTTTTAATTGGTAATATTTTTCATGTTCACATTGTATTCTTTCATTTAAACTTAAAATTTCTTGCTGATATTTATCATTGATTTTCATAGCGTTGCATATTTGAGTTTCGCTTAAATTCATACATTTAAATAATGTATCAGCTTCTCTGCCCGTGCATAAAAATCCGCTGCAAGGAGTTGAGTATGTATATTCAGGTTCGGGAGGCAGTGACTCACAAGATTTTGCACACGGTTTTGAACAAGGTTTAGTACATGCGTCAGCTTTTTTGTATTTGTGTTTTTTACATCCACAGTTTGGTTTGTGATATTGGTTTGAATATTGTTTTTGCGTGCCATACATGGAATTTTGCTTCATCCCCATTTCACTGTCACATGGGCTTTCGGCATAAACACTTATTGCACTTAAACAAACAATCGATAAAATAAGTAAGTAAAATTTTTTCATTTTTCTTCTCCGTTATAACTTAGTACAGGAATAAGTATTAAACAGATATTACAATTTGAATATTACTTAAAAGAATAGTTAAAAAAATAATTAGGGATTAGGTCTTTAAGGTAATAAAAAAGAGATTGCAAAATGCAATCTCTTTTTGTTTTTGTTTTCTCGGGCTCGGCTGCAGCGGCAGCTTCAAAGTTGGTCTGACTTATTATATTTGAGCCCAACTTGGAACCCGCTCTGCGGGTGCTGTCTTGGTTTTTGTTCCATTTCGGCAGAGTTGTTTGCTTCGCTACGCTGTCGCAAACTTTCTGCCTCAGCGCTTCAGGCTCGCTCACTTCGTTCGGCTTCGCCTTACACAAAAACCGCTGTCTTGAAACTTCTTTCGCTCAAGCCTATCGTTCGTTCGCCTTCGGCTGTCCTCACTGCGGCTTTCGCAAATCGAACTTCGTTCGCACGAAATTTCGCTATTTCAATTCAACTGTAGCGCCTGCTGCTTCAAGTTGTTTCTTCATAGCTTCAGCTTCTTCTTTTTTAACACCTTCTTTTAAAGGTTTCGGAGCGCCGTCTACTAAGTCTTTAGCTTCTTTTAAGCCTAAGCCGGTAATAGCTCTAACTTCTTTAAGAACTGCGATTTTGTTAGCGCCTGCTGATGCTAATACAACAGTAACTTCTGATGCTTCTTCAGCTGCGGGAGCTGCACCTGCTGCTGCGGGAGCTGCTGCAACCGCTACGGGAGCTGCTGCTGATACACCAAATTTTTCTTCCATTGCTTTTACTAATTCTGCTGCTTCAATTAATGTTAATTTTTCAATTGATTCTAAAATTGCTTCTACACTCATTTTATTTCTCCTTTTAATTGTTTTTATTACTTTGCTGTTTGTTACTCTTTTGCAATTTAACTATGCTGTTTTTTGTTTTGCAACTTGATCCATTGCTCTTACCAAGCTGCTCATTACTGCGTTAACAGCTCCGACTATACCTGTTGCAGGTGAGTTTATGCTGCCAAGTAATTTCGCATATAATTCTTCTTTTGACGGAAGATTTGCCAGAACTTCTGTTTCTTTTGCACTTAATAGTTTTCCGTCGAGTACTGATGCTATGATTTCACCTTTTTTTACATCTTTTATGAATTTAGTTAAAATCTTTGCAGGTGCTACTTCGTCTTGAAAACCAAATGCTATTGCAACAGGTCCTTTTAATGTTTCTGAAAGAACTTCAAATTGAGTTCCTTTTGAAGCTACTTTTGCTAAAGTGTTTTTTGTTACCATATAGTCGCTGTTTTCTTTTTGCAGATTACGGCGCAGATTTGTTATTTCCTCTACGGTTAAACCTCTGTATTCGGTAACAACTGCAACTTTAGCCTTTGAAAAATTTTCCTTCATCGCTTCAATTTTTTCTTGTTTAAAGGCTTTTGTTGACATTTTTAGCTCCTTATTTGTTTGTTTTATATCGACCTATAAACGTAAAAAAAATTTACGTTTTCACCGTAAATTTACAAGAATCAATATAAAAAACAATCCTAAAATTGACTTTAAATATATTTTATCCTCGGTCGGGTGATTTTTAAAAGCTATACACCTTTATTTTTCCTGCATATGCTTCCCGGCTTTCTACGGCTTTGTTGTTATTTTAAATAAAACATATTTAATATTCAACTGTTTTTTTATTTTTATTGTTAAGTTTTGTAAATATATATAACTAAATTAGTCAATTTAAAGTTAGTATATACGTTTTATATATTATAAGTACGTAGATATTCATAAGAGAAAGAGGATATTATGAAAATAGATTCTAATTCACAATATTATAATACTAATTTTTCTGAATGTAGTATTACTTTAAACACTAATAATGTTCCAAAATGCAAAGGTGTTGAAAAATCTAATCCTAATGCTAATCAAGAACCTAAAACGTATGAAGTACAAAGTGGTGACTGCTTATGGAACATTGTTAAAAATGAGTATGGTTTAAATAATAGTACGGAAATATCTAATAAAATATATGAAATTGCTAAAGATAATAATATTAGCAATATAAATTTGATATATGCAGGTAGCACACTTGTTCTTTCAGGGTTATATGAAGACGAAAAACCTGCTGATATTAATGAAACTGCTTTAAAAGTTGATGAATTTGAAAAGTGGAATTCAACCAAAAATGCTGAAAAATATTTACAGGGTGAGCAAATAGAAGATTTTCAAATGTTTGATTTTGAAAATGGGGATTATGAAGAATATTTTTCTAAATTAAAAGATTTTTCTCAAGAATACATTAATAAATATGATAAAGATGGAGATAAATCCTTAAGTAAAGAGGAATTTATAGAACTAGGAATGTCTGGTATCGATTTTGATAAAGAATATGTTGAATCGTTAGGATATGAGTATAGCGAGGAAACAGCAAAAATGTTGGAAGATAACCAAAAGTCAATATTGTCTATATTATATAAAGGTTTCAACATGAATGATCAAGAGGGTATTCAAGCCGATGAGTTAGCATCTCAATTCTTAGTGGCTGATTTTTATGATGATCCGGATGGAAGACCTGATGGAAAAATAAATTTTGAAACATATAATTCCTTTGCATCTAATCCTATTGCTTTTGATGAAAATGGGAAAGCGGTAGTTTCAGAAGATTATCTATACCAAGTTTATGATAGAAAAGCATTATGGGAACAAGTTTTTTAATATTAAAAATATAAAAATAAATTATAAAGGGCAATCGTTAGATTGCTCTTTTTGATATTTGCAAAGTTAAACCTTATCTGATACAATGATAGCGTTACAAATTAGGAGGATAGAAAAATTAGCAGAGAAAATGGCAGACTTAATGAGCTTTTAAACAGAAATATAAGAGCTAAAGAGGTTAGATTGATTGATGATGAGGGTAATAACCACGGTGTAGTTGCAACATCAAAAGCTCTATTAATGGCAGAAGACAAAGGTCTGGATTTAGTGATTGTTTCTCCTAATCAAGAACCGCCTGTTGCTAAAATTTTAGATTACGGTAAATACCGTTATGAAGTTGAAAAACGGGCTAAAGAATCTAAGAAAAAACAGCATACCGTTGATATTAAGGAAGTTAAAGTAAGATATAAAATTGATGTTAATGATTATAATGTCAAAATCAACAGTATTAAAAAGTTTATAGCAAAGGGAAATAAAGTCAAAGTAGTAGTTATGCTTCGAGGCAGAGAAATGCAGCACTCTCACCTTGCTTATGACTTAGCAAACAGATTTTTAACCGACCTTGAGGGTGAAAAACTGACTGTTGAAAAGAAACCCTCCATGGACGGCAGAAATGTTGTTACTATTTTAGCTCCGTAGTTTCTTCACCTTTTTTTGGTACATATATCCATTCTTCAATCTTTTTGGAAGATACTCCCCACTTCATTCCAAATATTCTGTTTCTCCAATTACAATATCTGCAAAACGGAATAGGTTTGGCAAGAAAGTTAAGTATCTCTTGGATATTTTGGGCTTTATAAATATCTATTCCGTCACGGTCTGAAAGCTCTAAATGTTGATTAAAATATTTATTAAAATGTCTTGCGTAAGGTGCCATACAACAAGTATATAATTTCCCTTTTACAAGCTGTATACATATATTTGAGTGTCCGCATGTTAAAAAACTTTTTCTTGCATTTTGATTTCCGTTTATGTCCAGTGTGTATTTATAAGAAGTTTTTAATGTTTTTTCTCCCGCAAAAAATTTTAATTGAACGTCGAATTTTTCACATTTTTCTTTTATTTTTTTCCAATCAATTTTAATTGGGTATTTTGTAGGAGCTAATATAATATTATTTTTGCTTAATCCCTCAAAAAATGAGTCATCCTGATCAAGTAGTAAAGTACCGTTAGTTATAAATTCTATTCTTGTTTCGGGAAAATACTTTCTTGCTATTTCCGTATATTTTACTGCATTAGGATTTAATAAAGGTTCTCCGCCGAGAAGTCTGATTCTAACTAATTGATTTGTTAATTCCGATAATCTTTTTAAATCTTTTTCATATTCTTCTAAAGATAAAAATTCCGGTTCGGCTAAAGTGGAAAAATGTGTGCATCCTTTGCAATTTAAGTTACAATGTTCAGTTAAATGTACTTCTAAATTAGGTAAGATGACATGAGGTGTTATTTTCATAATATAAGATAGCGGACTTTTTTTAGGTAGTTTCGTTTTAATTCTAAGTCCGAGTATCTTTTTAACTTTGTGCTCACCTATAATTAACTCGGAATATAAAAAATTATTCATGATTAAACCTTTCATTTTTTTTAATTATAGTTTAAAAATAATTTTATTTGCAATGTAATATTTTTATTCTAAAATATAAAATATAAGGTTTGAGAATGCGGAGGCATGTCGCATAATCGACCGTTTTGTAAGTCAATTAAAAAAGGAGAAAACTATGCCTAAAATGAAAACACACCGCAGTGGTGCCAAAAGGTATAAAATTACTGCCGGCGGTAAAATTTTAAGAAGAAAAGCAGGTAAAGGTCACTTACTTCAGCACAAAAGTGCATCAAGAAAAAGGAAACTTTCTTCTATGATTGAAGTTTCTGCTACACACAGAAACTTGGTATTAAAAGAACTTCCGTATGCGAAGTGCAGAAAATCTAATTAATGAAGAAAGGAATGAATTATGAGAGTTAAACGTGGTAACGTCTTAAGAAAAAGACATAAAAAAATATTAAAATTAGCAAAAGGCTTTAAAGGCGCAAGAAGCAGAATTTTCAAAGTTGCAAATACTGCAGTTATGAAAAAACTTAAATATCAATACAGAGACAGACGCCATTTAAAAAGAAATATGCGTCGTTTGTGGATTGTAAGAATTAATGCAGCAGTAAGACAACAAGGGATTAGCTATTCTAAGTTTATGAATGCACTTAAAAAATCTCAAATTACCGTTAACAGAAAAATGCTTGCTGATTTAGCGGTTAATGAGCCTGATGCTTTTTCAATTATTGTTGAAACTGCAAAATCTGCTAAATAGAGCATTAAAATTGAATACAAAAGAGAACCTTTATAAGGTTCTCTTTTTTTATTAAGAAAATTAATATATAAGAAGTATATATGTTATATATATAATAAAATGGGAATAGTAATAATAAGTCAAATTTCTTTATTACTTATTTTCCTTCACTCCTTTTCTCCATAACAAGACTGTGGTCGCGATGCGACCTTTTTTTTGCGCCCGCAGAGCGGGTTCCAAGTTGGGCTTAAATATAATAAGTCAGACTAATTTTGAAGCTGCCGCTGCAGCCGAGCCCGAGGGAGCAACAACCCGACCGAGTGCAAAAAAACGTTAGTTTTTTGTAACGAGGTTGCAGGGGTTGTGCGAACAGGAAAATCCAAGACAGCACCCGCAGAGCGGGTTCCAAGTTGGGCTTAAATATAATAAGTCAGTCCAATTTTGAAGCTGCCGCTGCAGTCCGCAGAGCGGATTTGAGCGAAGCGGAACGCCGAAGTTGCGCCGAAAAAATGAGCGAAAATTTTGCGAAAGCAAAATGCAGCGAATGTGTTGAAGGCGTGAAGCAAAAACCAAGACAGCGCCCGCAGAGCGGGTTTCAAGTTGGGCTCAAATATAATAAATCAGACCAATTTTGAAGCTGCCGCTGCAGTCCGCAGGGCGGAGCTGTGCGAAGCGAACGAGCCCGAGGGAGCAAAAACCCGACCAACTCAAAAACAGTATTTTATATCCCGAAAAACTACATTTTAACATTAAATGTGGAGGTAGGCTGCCCCTCACGCATTACCTGCCCAAGCGCATATATTTGCGCATTATAATTATTAATTTCTCTTGCGACTTCACCTGAAAAAACTTTATCATGTTCATCAAGATAATTTAAAAACGGATTTACGGAAATATTTTCAATTTCCTGTTTAACAACTTTTTGAACTTCCTGTATAGTTTTTTTCGGAATTGCTATATTTATTCCGAAAGGGTTATTTGATATAAAATTATTATTTGTCATAAATATATTTCCTTAAAAAATATATCGGCAGAATGCCCATAAAACTTTAATGATTTTTCTTGATATGTAAAGAAAAAATACAAAATTGTTACAAATCGAATATTGTTTTGATACAATGGTAAACGGTATGCAATGCTTTAAAGGAATTGGTAAGAAAAAAAGATAAAAGAAAAGCATGGCAAAAAAAAATTTTACCGATTTTAAGATTAGGGAAAAGACTCAAATATATGATACAAGCAATAAAACAGCCTACTATTGAAGCTACAAATAATATTAATAAAAAAGAACAGTCATTTAAAGGTCCTGTTATAGGGTTACTTAGAGGTATAAATCAAAATCCGGCTCTTGGTGCTTGTGCGGTTGATTTGTGTTCAATGGTAATCCCGAGAACTGCGATTGAGTTTAAAAATAGAGGAACACAAGCGGGAATTGAGGCTGCTTTTAGAGAGGGTGCAAGCTGTATAATACATGCCTGTGTCGGTTTAATCGGACTTGCAGCGGGATGTTTGGTGTCAGGTAAATTTAATCAAACAAACTCTATCAAGGCGCAAAATATATTTGCGAATGCAGATACTATTGCAAATATGGCAGAAGTATGGAAAAAATCGGGCGGGACTTCAGAGCAATTTTTTACTGCATTTTTGGAAAATATAAAAGGTTTAAACGGTGAAAATTGGAAAACAATTTCAGCTGAAGTAAAAGGGTCTGTAAAAGGAAATCTTGTAAAACTTGCTGAGAAAACAGCTCAATTATCCTCAACAAACGGTAGTGAAAAAAGTAAACTTCTTAGTGAAATTAAAAATTTAAAGAATTTAGTTAATGCTCAAATTATTAAGGATACGGGGGCGCAAGCATCTTTTCGGCTGAATTCAATTAAGGATGAAGCGGGAAATGTATTAAATAAGGGGGTTAGCGCAAGTCTTGGTGAACTTATTGATAATGCGGTATTGCTTTCAAATTCTTTTAAAACAAAAACAAAAGAAAAGTTACCAGAGTTTGTTAAAGCACTTTCAAAAAATAAGATACAAACAACTCTTATAGGGTTAGGGATTAGTGCTTTATTATGTATGGGTGTTCAGCCGTTAAACAGATATTTAACTAAAAAACGTACGGGGCAAGACGGATTTGTAGGTGTTGAAAATAAAAAAGCAAATAACTCAAAAGGTTTTAAATTCTTAAAAACGGCATTTGGTGTTGCATTCCCGATTTTTGCCATTAGTACTATAGGTAATCCTAAGTCGTTAATTTCTAATGTTCAATTTAACAGCAAAATCCCGTCAATTAATCAATTTAAATTCTTATACGGATTAACAATCGGGTCAAGATTTCTTGCTGCAAGAGATCAAAATGAATTAAGAGAGAGTGTTATTAAAGATACTCTTGGTTTTACTAATTGGCTCATACTTGGCGGTGTTGTTTCAAAATTAATTGCAAGAGGTATAGGCGGTAAAGATTTAATTAATAATCCCGTTGCTCAAACAGGGAAAAAAGGGTTATTGTATGCTTGGAATTGGCTTACTAAAACTTCCGTTAAATCTTATGATGAAGTTCTTATGCCCGCTGCAAAAAATATTGTTGAAAACGGTAAAATGATTAAATTTTCTCAACTCTTTAAAGTTGCGGATAAAGATATTAAATCAAAAATATTTAAGATTGCGGGTTCTCAAATAGCGGGTTACTTATATTCAGGGCTTGTATTGGGTGTAGGAATAGCAAAATTAAATATATTTATTACCAAACAAATTGAGGCCAGAAGAAAAGAGGGTAAGAAAATGGCTGATAAAGTAAACGGTAATGAAAAACTCGATATTGAGTACCTTGCTCAAATGCAAAATAAGTTGAGTTCTGTATTTAAAGAGTTTAATAATTAATTTGACGCTTTTACTTTGCAAATGTTAAAATATGTCCATAAAAAGAGAAAATATGTCAATTTTTTTGGATAAAGAATTTAATGCTTTATTAAGCGAAAATTATAAGTCGGCTATTTTGCTTGCCGCGAAAGCTGCGGATGATTTTGGCATTCAAATATTTTTAATAGGCGGAATTGTTCGTGATTTGTTGCTTGACAATTCAATAAAGGATATAGATATTGCCGTTCAAGGTGATGCGGTTAAATTTGCGGATTTTCTTGCAAAGAAATTTTCCTGTAAAGTTATTGCGGTTCAAGAAAATTTGAGAACGACGAAAGTAGAATTTCCTTCGGGAGTTATTATTGATTTTGCCTCTACAAGGCAGGAGAAATATGAAAAATCCGGAGTTCTTCCTATTGCTTATAATTTCGGCTGCAATCTCGAAGAAGATGTAAAAAGGCGTGATTTTACTATTAACACTCTTGCATTAGGATTAAATAAATCGCAAATGTATGAGCTTATTGATTTTTGCGGCGGGTATGTTGATATTATAAATAAAAAAATAAGAATTCTGCATAAAAAAAGTTTTATTGATGACCCGTCAAGAATTGTAAGGGCTTTAAAATTTAAAATCCGATTTGGGTTTGATATTGATAATAATACTTATAACCTTATGCAAAATTATCTTTCGGATGTTGATAATTTAATGCCGCTTGAACGGATAAAAAATGAACTGTATCAGTATTTTAATATTAAAGATAAAAAAGTATATTCGTATTTAATTGAAACAAATGCTTATAAATTATTATGTGATAATCCGTTAACAAATGTGGATTTTGAAAGGCTAAAGACTGATTTTATAAAAAATCTTTTTAATAAAGATGATTTATGGGTTATTTATATGTCTTTACTGTTAATTAATTCAAATTATTCTGTTCAACGGCTTAATTTGACATCGTATGAACAAAAAATTATTAATGAGGTAAAATTTTTATATTCAAACACCCGTAATATTTTAACGGATAATTTTGAAATATATTCTGTTTACGGCAAAATTAATATTATTTCGCTTGTGATTTATTATTTAATTACGGGAAATAATAGTGTAAAAAAATATATAACCGAGTTAAAAGATATAAAAGTATTAATAAACGGAAATGACCTTATATCGCTTGGTTTTATGCCATCTGAAAAATTCGGCGGATATTTTGAGAAAATTTTAAAAGAAAAATTAAACGGAAAATTAAAAACTAAAGCAGAAGAATTAGAATTTATAAAAAAAGAAGAAAAGAAATAATCTTTTCTTCTTTTTATTTTAATTATTTAAGTTTTTAAACACCTACAGCTAAACTCGCAGCTTGTTCTTTAAGCAATTGAGCTTTATCGGTATGTTCCCACGGTACATCAAAATCGGTTCTTCCGAGGTGTCCGTATGCTGCAAGTCTTTGATAGAATTTACCGCCGTTTTTCTTAGGCAGATTTCTTAAATCAAATTGATTAATAATTGCTATAGGTCTTAAATCAAAGTTCTTTTGAATTAACATCATAATATCGTCATCGGAGATTTTACCTGTTCCGAAAGTTTCAACATAAATAGAAACAGGTTCAGCAACACCGATTGCATAAGCGAGTTCTATTTCGCATTTGTCAGCTAACCCTGCAGCAACAATGTTCTTAGCTACATATCTTGCCGCATAAGCTGCGCTTCTGTCTACTTTAGTCGGGTCTTTACCTGAAAATGCACCACCGCCATGTCTTGAATAACCGCCGTATGTATCTACTATGATTTTTCTTCCCGTTAAACCTGCATCACCCTGCGGTCCGCCGATTACAAATCTTCCTGACGGGTTAATTAAATATTTTGTAGAGCTGTCAGGTTTTAATTCTTCTTTTGCAAATACATAATTTATTACATGTTCGATAACATCTTTTCTGATAATTTCTTGAATTTTAGTATTATCGGTAATTCCGTTAATTTCATCATCATGTTGAGTTGAAATAACAACAGTATCAATTCTGACAGGTTTATCATTTTCATATTCAACGGTAACTTGTGATTTTCCGTCAGGTCTTAAGTAAGGAATAACTCCTTGTTTTCTTGCTTGTGCAAGTCTGTATGAAAGTTTATGTGCAAGGCTGATTGGAAGCGGCATAAGCTCGGGAGTTTCATTGCAGGCAAAGCCGAACATAATACCCTGGTCGCCTGCGCCAAGATTATTTGTTTCGTCGCTTGATACAGCTGCGTTATTATCTCTTGTTTCATACGCTTTATTTACTCCGCCCGCTATATCGGTTGATTGTTCATCTATACTTGTTAAAACTGCGCATGTTTTGCTGTCAAACCCGCCTGAGGATTTACCCGTGTAACCGATATTTTCAATTGTTGTTCTTACAACATGTGCAATATCAACATAGCATGACGATGTTATTTCGCCTGAAACCAGAACCATGCCTGTTGTTACGGAGGTTTCAGCTGCTACTCTTGATTTGGAATCTTTTGTAAGAAATTCATCCAAAATTGCGTCTGATATTTGATCGCAAACCTTATCAGGATGTCCTTCCGTTACTGATTCTGATGTAAATAGGTATTTTTTTGAACTCATTTTAGCTCTCTTTCTTATATTTTTATAACCTTTTTAGTAATTTTACCTTTAAAATAATTTAAAATCAAATTAACAAAAAACCGCTAAAAGCGGTTTTTTTAATTATTTTGTTTCTCTTATTTTTAATGCTTTAATCAATTTTCTGTAATCATCAAGGTTTTTGTCTTTCAAGTAAGACAAAAGTCTTTTTCTTCTTCCTACCATCATTAAAAGACCTCTTCTTCCCTGATAATCTTTTTGGTTTGTTTTTAAGTGTTCTGTTAATTCTGTTATTTTTTCTGTCAGTAAAGCGATTTGGGTTTCAACGCTTCCTGTATCCTTTGCATTTTTTCCGTATTTTTCAATAATTTCGGACTTGTTTTTTAAGTTTATTGCCATTCTCTTTTCCTTTTTTATTTTGTGACTCGGTGGTGGGTAAGTCTTAAACATAATATTAATAAGAAGAAAATAATATTTCAAGTACCATGCTTAATTTTTATTAAATTGTTTAAAGAATTCTTTTAAAAATTCGTAGCCCTTTAAATATGTTTGGTAATCCATTTGTTCGTCTGCCGAGTGCATATTATATACATTTGCCATGCCGATTAACACGGGTTTAAATGTTTTTCCGAATTTATTTTTATTGTTTGCATAAATATGTGTTTCAGCGCCTGCGTGGAAGGAGGAAATATCAAGTTCCATATTTAATATTTCGCCTGTTTTTTTTGCGGTATTAACTAATGTTTCATCATTGCTTTTCTCGAACGGGGGCAGATGCTCGGAGGTTTCTGCTTCCGCTTTGGCTAAGTCCGAATATTTTTTATTAAAATTATTAACAATTTCTTTTATTTCATTAATCAGATTATTTTCATATTCTCTGCTTGAACTTCTTATTGAATAAGCTGCGCCTGCTTTAGTATTAATAACATTTGTTACTGCTTTTTCAATGACTGTATCAAGATATTTATTACTCGGTATATCAGAATGTTTAATATTATCAACAGCTGTTTCAATACCGCCGCCGATTATTACGCCCAGATTAATTGAAGTAATAACACCAAACTCATCTTTTTTATATACTCCCTGCGGAATATCGTTAACGAGTTCTGCTAATAATTTAGCAGCATTTAGTCTTGTTTTATCGTCAATATCAATACCCGAATGTCCGCCCTTAAATGCCGTAACATTCACTATAAGTTTAGTATAGCTTGCACCGGAAATTTGAACCTGTCCTGTTTTATCGGCGTCGAGTACAAGAACATGCTCTGATTCAATTGCATTTAAATCTGCGTTATGAATACCTGTCATGTTTTGTTCTTCATCGCGGGTAAACATAATTTCAAGTCCGCCGTGTTTAAGTTCTTTATTATTTTTAAGTTCAATTGCAAGCAAAATAGCGGCAGCGACTCCCGCTTTATCGTCCGCACCCAAAGTTCTTGTTTTATCAGTTTCAATTATATTTCCGTTAAGTCTTATATTAATCGGAGAATCATCACCTACTACATCCATGTGTGCGCTTAAAAGTAAAGGTTTTTTGCTTGTATCGGTTGCTTCAACTTTTGCCCTGACATTTTCATATTTATCAAGCCATGCCGTTATTCCGTTTTCTTTAAATATTGTTAAAATTTTTTCCGTTACTTTTTGCTCTTTTAAAGACGGTGACGGGATTTGTGCAAGCGTGCAAAATAAATCAATTAATTTATGTTGTTTTCTTAAATTCTCCATAATTTTCTCCTCTTTTAATATTTTAATTAATAGTATATAATATATATAGGAGAAAAGATATGGCAAAAGTGTTACTTTCAATACCTGATAAATTTTTAAACAAAATAGATGAAGTTGCCGAAAATGAGCAGCGTTCTCGCAGTGAACTTATACGTGAAGCGCTTAGAACTTATATGCGCAAGAATGTTAAGTTTGATATTAATAAAACTTCATCTGACGCAAAACTCTTGGATGAGCTTTTAGATTAGAATTCAAATCGTAAAATTTCCGATATGTGTCATGGTAAAGGTTGAAATTTTATTTTTACGTAATAAAATTTTAATAACACAATTCAAAACCGTGATAAATAAACACTGAGGATTTATACATGGCTCGAAAAGTAATAATAAATATTTTGATTGCAGTAATTGCAATGATTAATATTCCTTTACAATCAATGGCAGATGCTGTTTCAACACTTACAATTAAGGAATTAATAGTTAAACATTCAAACGAAATGGGAATAGATCCTGCGCTTGCATTAAGTATTGCAAAAGCAGAATCCGGATTTTGTCATGATAAAAAAAGCAGATACGGGGCTGTCGGTGTATTCCAATTAATGCCTAACACCGCAAAAAAAATGGGATATAACCCTTATCATATACAAGAAAATATTAAGGGCGGAATAGCATATTATAAAATGATGTATAAAATGTTTGGGTCAATGGAACTGGCTCTTGCCGCTTATAATGCCGGTCCGGGAAATGTTAAAAAATACAACGGAATCCCCCCGTTTGCGGAAACAAAAAAGTTTGTTGCTTCAATAATGAAAAATTATAAACATTTAAAAGTTAATCCCGACCCTGCAATTGCTTCTGCCAAGAATTCAATGCAAAAGATTAACTTTACGGAAGAAGATTTTCGACAAGAACAAGAAGCAATATTATATGAATATTTAGCCGGTCAAGGAATTTAAGAAGATATGTTTCAAGAGATAAAGACGCACGAAATAACCACTGACGTAGTGATTTTTACAATAAAAGACAATAAATTACAGGTATTACTTGTAAAGCGTGCGAATGAACCGTTTAAGGGCAGGTGGGCAATTCCGGGCGGATTTATCAGATTGTCGGAAAACTTAGACGCAGCTGCGTTAAGAATATTAAAAGAAAAAACCAATGTTGATAATATTTATCTTGAACAGCTCTATACTTTTGGCGACCCTTTAAGATACCCAGGTTCAAGGGTTATTACATGCGCATATTTTGCGTTGATTAGAAGTGATGATATAAAATTATCTTTTGATAATTCTCAAGGCATTACCGAAGTTCAATGGCATGAGGTTTATAACCTACCGAGCTTGGCTTATGACCATAAAGAAATTATAGAATATTCGATAAAAAGAATGCGTGAGCGTTTGGAATTCTGCCCGATAGCGTTCCAGCTTTTGCCTGAGAAGTTTACTTTAACGGAGCTGCAAAAATCCTATGAATTAATACTTGATATGAAACTTGATAAAAGAAATTTCAGAAAAAAAGTATTAACGGGCGCCGTTTTAAAAGAATTAAACGAATATACAAAAATAGGCTCAAAACGTCCTGCAAGGTTATATTCTTTTGATAATATAACTTTAAATTCAAAAAGAGGACATTTTTTCTCATAAGAATTAGTGTATAAAATTGATTTGTAAAACTTTATTTATATTTTAAGATTTTATTTAAAATTTATGATAAATTTGAATTGTAGATGAGAGATTAATATAATTAATCCCCAAACAGTTTATGATTTAGAGTCAAGGAGATTTTGGTATGCCCGAATATTTGAGCAAAGAAGAAATACGTAAATGGAGAAGCTCATTGGAAAAAATAACGCTGGAAGAATATGCAGCGAGATTAGGGAAAGTAATACAAGAAGAAAAACATGATGACAGCCTTGTGGATAGCGTTATGCTAAGGTCATTAAATTCAATGTCGGTTGAGTCTTATGTACCGAAAACAGAAAAAATACAAACACTGGCTATAAAATCATTTAATAAAGAAAAAGAAATAACAGAAAAGAAAGAAATAAAACCGGCAGTAAAAAAATCCGAACCTCAAAAAAAATCAGTTTCGGTAAAAAAAGAAGAAGTAAAAGCAAATGCAGTTAAAAGCAGTGATATAAAATATTCTTTTAAAAAACCGTTAACCGCACGTGAACAATTGGTATTTGACCATTTTCTTGAAAATATTAATACAATTGTTTATGCAAAAGATTTGGCTAAAATACTTGATTTACCAAGAGATTACGTATATAAGTACATAAAAAATCTTAGAACTAAATTAAATGAAGATATACTTCAAAATGCAGATAACGGCGGGTATTTGTTGAAAGTATAATCAATGCGATGAGAAAAGAACATCCGATTAAAGTTGCATTCCCGCACATGGGTAATGTATATATAGCGTGGGCATCGGCATTGAAAAAGCTCGGAGTTGAACCTTTTATTCCGCCTTATACGAGTAAAAAAACATTGGAACTCGCTACAAAATACAGCCCCGATTCTATTTGTCTGCCGTATAAATTAATTCTGGGGAATTTTTTGCAGGCATTGGAAAAAGATGTTGATTATGTTGCTATGATATCTTCCCCCGGTATTTGCAGGCTTGGAGAGTACGGGCAGAGTATTAGAAATGTTTTAAAAGATTTAGGCTACGGCTCAAAATATATAGAACTGCAATTATATGACGGGTTTAAAGGAATGTATAAATTTCTTACCGATTTAACGGGGATTAAAAATCCCATAATTTTAATTAAAGCAATAAATATTGCAGTCAGAAAAATGTTTGTTTTAGACAGAGTTGAAAATTTATTTTCCTATTACCGCGCAAGAGAAAAAGAATTTGGAACTGCCGAAAAATATTATAATAATGCTTTAGCATTAATTTTGGATGCTCAAAATATAAAAGAGTTAAAACGGGCGGAAAAAGAAGCAACTGCCCTTATAAAGCAAACGCCGATTGATTTAACAAGGGAAATTGTTAATGTGGATATAACGGGCGAGATTTTTCTTGTTCAAGATACTTTTTCCAATCAAAATATAGAAAAAGAACTAGGAAAACTCGGAGTACAAACAAGAAGAAGTTTAACAGTTTCAGGTTTTTTAAAAGACGCCATAATTCCAAAATGGTTTAAAAAGGGCGAAACTCATTTAGAACGCGCATTTAGAATGGCAAAACCATATTTAAGCCGTGATATCGGCGGTGACGCATTAGAATCCGTAAGCGATGTTGCTTATGCTAATGAGCGCGGTGTAGACGGCATTATACATATAAGCCCTTTTACCTGTATGCCCGAGATTATGTCGCAAAATATATTCCCCTCTATGCGGGAAAATTGCGATATCCCGATTTTAACACTTATAATGGATGAGCAATCAGGCAGAGCGGGCTATATTACTCGTCTTGAAGCATTTGTTGATTTAATTAAACGCAGAAAATTTATAAAAAATAAAAATAATAAATTACAAAATGTATAATGTTAAGTTTTGTAAATCTTAAAAACCCTATAAATTAAAGCATTTTAAGAATTTTATATATTTTTTTTAATTAAATATAGCAATTATTTAATTTGTATATACTTTATATATATGTAGATGATAAACACAGGATATTAAGAGAACCTAAAAAACAATTTTATATTCATACTTACCTTACTTACTACCTTTACTAACACACGAGGAAATTGAAAAAGATTTCAGAGGAACAATTCTTGTTCCTTTTTTTTTGTGCTATTCTAAATAGTATAAAGTTTAAAAGGAGGAACATTAGCATGGAAACATTCGGAATTGAAAAGTGGGGTATAGTAAACCCTAAAGCCGTTTACAGAAACCTAACACCTGCTGAATTAACGGAAAAAGCATTAGAAAGAGGCGAAGGCAAATTAAGTAATACAGGCGCTTTGGTTGTAACGACAGGAAAGTATACGGGACGTTCACCTAAAGATAAATTTATTGTTGATACAGATACAATACATAATGAAATAGCTTGGGGAAAAGTTAACCGTCCTATATCAAGAGAAAGATTTAAGGCAATTAAAGGCAAAATTGCAGCATACTTAGAAAACAGAGAAGTATTTATATTTGACGGTTTCGCAGGCGCAGATAAAAAATACACAAAGAAATTCAGAGTTATAAACGAACTTGCAAGCCAAAATTTATTTATACATCAATTATTAATCAGACCAACTGTTGAAGAACTTGCAAATTACGGTGAAGCTGATTATACAATACTTTGCGCACCCGGATTTAAGTGCGACCCCGAAGCTGACGGAGTTAATTCTGAAGCATGCATAGCTATTGACTATGAAGCTCATACAATAATTATTTGCGGTTCACAATATTCGGGCGAAATTAAAAAATCAGTATTCGCTACAATGAACTACGTAATGACAAAAGAAAATGTACTTCCTATGCACTGCAGTGCTAATATGGACCCTGTTACGGGTGAAACGGCAGTATTTTTCGGATTATCAGGAACGGGTAAAACAACCCTTTCCGCTGATCCTGCAAGAAAATTAATCGGCGATGACGAACACGGCTGGTCACCTGACGGTGTATTTAACTTTGAGGGCGGATGTTATGCAAAATGTATTAATCTTTCTGCCGAACATGAACCTGATATTTACAACGCAATCAAATTCGGTTCACTTGTTGAAAATGTAATTATGGATGATAAAACAAGAGAATTTGATTTTAATGACGGCAGTTTAACCGAAAATACACGTGTAGGCTATCCTATTGAATACATTAACAACGCTCAAGTACCGTCAAAGGGCGGAATACCTAAAGTTGTAGTATTCTTAACAGCTGACGCATTCGGTGTATTGCCTCCTATTTCAAGACTTAATAAAAATGCAGCTATGTATCACTTCGTTACAGGCTTTACATCAAAATTAGCAGGTACTGAGCGCGGTGTAACAGAACCTCAGCCTACATTCTCAACATTATTCGGTGAACCGTTTATGCCAATGGACGCTTCGGTTTACGCTAAAATGTTAGGTGACAAGCTCGATAAATACGGAACTCAAGTATACTTGGTAAATACGGGCTGGGCAGGCGGAAGTGCCGCTTCGGGTGCTAAACGTATGAAATTAAGCTACACAAGAGCTATGGTAACGGCAGCATTAAACGGTTCATTTAATAACGTTGAATTTAAACATCATGATGTATTTAATGTCGATTATCCGTCAAGCTGTCCGAATGTACCTGATGAAATGCTTGATGCACGCGGTATGTGGGCTGATAAGAGTGCTTATGACGAATCTGCAAATAAGTTGGCTCAAATGTTTGAAGATAACTTCAAGGCTAAATATCCTAATATGCCGTCAGAAATCGTAAACGCAGGCCCTAAACCCAAATGCAGAGTATAATTTTACATACTAAAGAATAAGCGGAGTAAAATTAATACTCCGCTTATTTTATAAAATCTTATTCAAATATTAATTTATAATATAATACATATAATGTTGTAATAGAAAATAAGAAATTTATATGAGTAATTACAGAAGTTGTCATTCCATAGAGGGCGAGTTATTTTTTAATCATTTAAATAAAGTCGGTTATTGCTGTATGTTAACACCGTCGGGCGGACAGCCGGTTTTATTTGAAAATTATCAAGGTGAGTTAATTGATTGGGATAAATTCTTTAAAACAAGAGATGAACATATTTGTCTTATGCAAAACGGTTCAGAGCTTGAAGCGTGCAAAGGCTGTTTATGGATTAAAAGTTCTGATTGGCCCGAAAGAAAAAATGAACTCAGATACATTCTTTTAAATATATGGGTTAAATGTAATTTGTTTTGCTCATATTGCTCCAATCATAAGGATGAAAATGTTTTAAATAATACGAAAGAGTATAATATAATCCCTGTATTAACTGATATGATTAATAAAGGAGTTATTACGGAAAATACCAAGTTTGATATTGCGGGCGGAGAATCTACTCTTGATTCTAATTTTAATAATTTATTAGATCTTTTAATAAATAACGGAATTAAAAATATTAATATAAATACCAATGCGACAGTATATTCAGAAAGTATAAAAAAAGGTATAGATAAAGGGGTTGTTTCCATTATTACCAGTGTTGACTGTGCCGACGCAAAAAAATTTGAGCTTATTAAAAAGAAAAATCTTTATAAACAAGTTTGGAAAAATCTGAAGAAGTATTCTGCGAATTCTAAACATTCTTCTGTGCGAGCTAAATATATTATATTGCCCGATGTTAATGATACCAAAAGAGAAATAAGAAATTTTATTCTTAAAGCTAAATTGTCGGGAGTGTCGGGTATAATTTTAAATATAGATTTACATTGGTTAAGAAATAATTCCGAAAATAGCTTGAAAATGTTGCATGTTATTGAACTTACAAGGTACTTTATTAAAGTATCAAAATTTTTAAGAATAAATTATAATGTTTGGGCTCATATTGAAGATTTAATCAAACGATATAATATACTTAATCCGAATAACCAAATTGATATTAATTTTATTTTTCAAAACTAAAAAACTTTATTTCATCTATAATTTTTCTTTTAATTCTTTATATAAAAAGAAATTTTTGAACTTGAATTTTTCGTAGGAAAAGACCTGCATTGTTTTAAGTGTGACGGAGATAAAATCCAAAAATTATTGCCGGAAATAAAAAAACTCAAGGGTTTTTGTTGGTTAAAACGGACGAACTTAAATTTGATGTTAAAAACAATTCTGAAAAAACAAGTCAAAAGAAGTTCTATTTACTATGTTTTACATAATAAATAAACAAAACGGGAATTGTTGGAACAATTGCAAAATTTATAATAAAATTATGCAATTTTTAAATTAAAACCCAATGTTTTTAATATTTTAGCTAAAGTGTCAACTCTGGGTACTCTTTCGCCATTGAATATCTGATATAACATAGCTCTGTCAATTCCTGCCTTTTCACAAAAGCCCGATATACTATCTCTTGATTTAATAACTAATTCCAACGAACGGAAAAACGCATTAAAATCACCGTCATTAATATATTCTGCAAGGCTTTCATTCATATATTCTTTTTGAAATTCTATATCTTTTAATTGTTCTACTATAAAATCATTAAGTTCAGTCATTTTAATTATCCTTTATATTTTGTAAATAACTTTTTGCTATTGCTATATCTTTTTGTTGGTCTGATTTATCACCCGCATAAAGCAATATTACAACTATGTCATTTTTTATTGTGTAATAAATTCTATATCCCTTGCCGAAAAAGAAACGCAGTTCGTATAAATTAGGGGCTATTTGTTTATAATCACCGAAATTATCATCATAAATTCTTTCCAATCTTTTAACAATTTTTACTCTAGTGCTTAAATCAAGAGATAAAAGCCATTCCTTTACGGGTTCTTTTTCATTTTCAAGTTTATAAAATTTTATTTGTTTCATAAATACATTGTAGCGTTTTCACTACACAATGTCAATGGTATTAAATTCTCAAAAATAGAAATTAATGTTATCCGGCATTGCCTGATGATATATTTAATTGAAATTACAAATAAAATACGAAACTTTTTAAAATCACAAATTATTATATTAAATAAATTTTGGCTAAGCCTGAAAAAATATTTTATTTCTTTAATTTTGATTTATCAATTTTTTATAACTTTTAGTGATAATCAATTTGTCATTTTCCATTGAATATTTAACCATATCCGTTTTTGGATTAACAACCAATAATTCAAGAATTATTGAATTTATACATAATGCCATCCATTACCATTTTTAAACAATTTCCTATCAAATGTCATATATATTTACCTTACTAAACACTTGACAATATCATATTGTTCGTAAAAATTTATTTATAATTGTACATTGTATGGTTATTTGTAATAATAACAACAACGGGCGAATATCAAAACTAAATATTTTAAGCATTTTCAATAATTTGTTTGTGTTCATCTCTCCACTGATAGGAGATTTCATAAGCAATATTATTTTCTATCGCGAGTTTTTTCATTAGAATTGCCTGATTTATTATTTCATCTGTTATATTTCCGAATGGGCTTCTTGGGTTATTTGCACTGTTTGATTCGCAGTCTATAACAATATGTTTTACCCCTGCTTCTTTGCATTTTTCAATGAATTGTCGAACGTCATTTTCATTAGCGCTCATAGAAAAGAAAATAAATTTTACAAACAGCATATTAGGGTATTGTGCGTATTTTTTAATATTTTCCCAAACTCTGTGAAAGTTGTTTTGGCGTTTAATTTTTTTATAGGTTTCTTTGGTTCCTGCGTCAGGGCTTATTTGAATGCTCATCGAACCGTCTTTTAAGCCGTCAAGAATTACATTAGAAAACTCAATTCCCGAGGAGTTTATTGCCTGTCTTATATGATTTTTATGGAAAAATTCGGCAATAGCTTCAAACTCCGAGCATAACAAAGGTTCACCCCCGCCCCAGTTAATAAGACAGTTATCATTAATTGTTTTTTGTTTAATCATTTGTTTAATAATCGGGAGCAATCTGTACTTTATGTCTTCCGTTTTTCTGCCGATTGCGCAATATATGCAGTTTGAGTTGCATTTTGTAAAGTGATTTATTGTTAAAAAAGTGATTTGTTTTTCATAAGGCAATGGCGGAACAATTTGTTTTATCAGAAATTTACAGCCTCGGCATATCGCATTTACTGTTTGATTGGCGTTCATAATTCTGTCCAGATGATTTAAATATTCATCAAAACTAAAATTCTTAATGGGAAACGGATATACAACAGGCGGAGAATACGGCATTCTTGAACAATGACAGCATTTATGTACACTTAGCGGCAAAAAAGATATATCTTCATATATTCTCGGGCAGAATAATAATTCTTTACCTGCCCATTTTTCATTGAATTTATTAATTTTATATTTCCTAAACATAAATTAATTATATCAAATTGAAATGCAAAAAAAAATCATTAATACATTAAACAGAGTATGTAAAAAGTTTAAAAAAATAAGATACTTAGTAATGTAGAGTGCGGATAAAGTGCAATTAAGGCGGTGAAATTGTATAATTCTATCTACCCTGCCTATATAAGACCATATCAGGGGATACAGCAAAAACCGATAACTAAAAAAGAAGAAGATGAGAAAAGTTCTCAATCTTCAAGTCAAGCTGAAAGAGAAAGCAAGCAAGAAAATCAGCGTTCAAACGGTTCTAATTATTTCCCAAACGGCGAAAAAGTTGCCATTGATTATACAAGACGCAGGATAGGTATTGAACAGGTTTTATCAGATTTTAGAAATACCGCAAACGCAATAGGTGCGCCAGATGATATAAAAGAAGAGGTTTCATCTTATTTAAATTTAATAGAAAATCAAGCTCAAAAAGAAAATCCAAACGCGCAGATAATTCAAGCTAATTTAAAAAGTGCGTCGCAAATATTAGATGAATATATAACAAATACTTTAAAAAAGCCCTCAAAAGTAGTTGAAAATTGGGTTGACGCGCTATTTTTACAGCAAATAGATTATAAAGCGGAAGTAAAAGCTCTGCCCGAAACAGAGCAAACGGAAACACCAATGCCTCAAAGCGAGACAGCGGAAGATGAAAACGCTTTAACTCATAATCAAACGGCAGTAAATATGCCCTCGGCTGATGAAATATATATTCCCTCCGACCCTCAGTTAAAAAGAATGTTTATTCAAGCTAAAAAGTATTCGCAAATTAATCAAAAAGAAAAAGCGTTAGAGTCATTTCAGCGTGTTATGGAATATGCTCAAAATATCGGCGATGAAAAAGCCTGCGCTATAATACACTATGAACAGGGCAGAATTTATGATGATTTTAATGAGGTTGAAGAAGCTCTGTACAACTATGACCGTGCTGCTCAAAAAAGCAATGATTACAATGTTAAAGCAAAATCTCACATGTATATGGGCAAAATTTATGATGATTATGTAAGATTAACCCCCGCGGTTGAGCATTATTGTGCAGCTGTGTCATTTTCAGGTGAAAGTGATAATTTAAAACTCCAAAGTCAAGCCTTAGCTAATCTTGCACAAATACACGCGGAACAATATGATACTAAAAATGCTTTAATGTTTATGGATTTATCCGATATTACTGCTGATGAAACAAAAGACGCTAAAACAAAAACAATAATAAGTGCAAAAAATGCAAAAAACAGCAAAAAAATTAACCAAAATGAACTTGCTATGAAGTATTTTGCAACGGCTTCAAAAGGTTATTCCGATATCGGCGACAGCGAAAATCTTGCTAAAAATTATCTTGAAGCTGCTAAAATTATGCTTACATACGGAAATAAAGCAAAAGCTAAAAAATTACTCTCTAAAGCGTATACGGCAGTTGTTAATACTGATAATTCTGCCTTAAAATATGAAATTATGCAGCAAAGTTCGTTAGTATAATTTATATTTCAAATTGGACAAAAAATCCTTTTTAGTTTTAAATAAGTGTATCAATAAAAAGGTATTTTTATGAAAATTGTAATATACGGTGCAAACGAACTTGCATGTTTAATTGCAACAAGGTTATTTGAAGACCACGATATAATAATTATAGATGATGACCCGAATAATAACAGAGAAAGTTTTGATAAGCTGGATTTGGAATATGTGCAGGGTGCGGGGTCTAATATAAGCGTATTGGAATCTGTCGGGATAAAGAATGCGGATATATTTATTGCCTGTACTTATAATGATGAGGCAAATATTGTTGCATGTTTAACCGTAATTAATATGACAAAACTCAAAACGGTTTGTTTTGTAAGTAAAAAAGAAAATGTTGATTCGCTTTCACTTGTACGCGGTTCAAAATATCAAAAAGAATTAATGATTGACTATGTGCTTTGGCCCGAAGAACTTATGACACAAGAAATTTTCCGAATAATAACTGTTCCGAATGCAATAGATGTTGAAGATTTTGCAAACGGAAAAGCCAGATTGCTTGAATACAGGGTTGAAGACGGTACTAAGTTTATTAATAAAAAAATAAAAGATTGTAATTTCCCCGATGAAACTTTAATTGTCGGTATTACAAGGGATAATACACTGTTTATTCCAAACGGTGATACCGAGTTAATGCTGAATGATAAAGTAATATTTATGGGTTCATCATATTCATTGGATATATTGGCAAACAGATTTTTTCAGGAAACAAATGATGTAAAACAAGTAACAATAATAGGCGGCGGCAGTGTCGGACAAATGCTTGCAAGTAATCTTGAAAAAGCAAATATGAAAATTAAAATCATAGAGCTTGATTACAAAAGATGTGAAGAATTAACGGAAGGATTAAAAAATACCTTGGTAATAAACGGCGACGGGGCAAATTTTGAACTGCTGGAGGAGGAAAGAGTCGGAGAATCGGATGTTGTTGTCTGCGTTACCGATAACGACGAAAAGAACCTTTTATGCTCGCTTTTAGCGAAACAATTGCAAGTCCCGAAAGTAATTACAAGGGTATCCAAAAACGCTAATGCCAATTTGTTTGAAAAAGTCGGTATTGACGTTGCCATATCCGTTAACGGGGCTGCTATTGATGATATAGAAAATCATTTAATAAAAACTGATATTGAAATACTTGCAACGGTTGAACGCGGTCAGGGCGAAGTACTGGAAATTTGCGTTCCTCATAATTTTAAAAATGATATGATAATGAACTTAAAACTGCCTTGTAAGGCTATTATTGCAATAATACAGCGCAGAAACAGAATAATAATCCCGCGCGGTACTACACAAATTATGCCGTTTGATAATTTAATTATATTTACTACACAGGATAATTCCGACACTGTTAAAAACTTTTTTAAGAGGTAATAAAGTTTGAACTTAAATTATGTATTAAATTCAATAAGTTTAATTTTAAGATATTTTTCATTTTTAATATTAATTCCTGCTGTTTGCGCTTTAATATTAAAAGAATATACAGCTGCGGTTCCGTTCGTTGCGTCGTCAATAGTGTCATTTACTCTTGGATTTTTATTCAAAAAGAAAAATCAAAAAGAAGAAGAAATAAACAGCTTAAACAAAACCGAAGCATTTGCAATCGTGCTTTTAACTTGGGGTTTAATATGTTTAATAGGAGTTATCCCCTTTTTATATTTTGGGTTAAAACCAATAGACGCACTATTTGAAAGTGTTTCAGGCATTACAACGACAGGCGCAACAATATTAACGGATTTTACCAAGTATCCTCAAACAATGTTTTTTTGGCGCTCGTTTAGCCAGTGGCTCGGGGGCTTGGGAATTATAGTATTATTTACGGCAATACTGCCTAAGTTTTCAATAGCGGGGCGTCAAGCGGCATTCGCCGAAATCCCCGGTGCTCAGGACAGCAAGCTAACCCCCAGAATACGCCAGAGTGCAGCAGCTTTATGGGGAATATATTTTATGCTTACCTTAATTGAAGCCTGCATATTAATATACTTAAAAATGCCGATATTTGACGCAATTTGCACCTCTCTTTCCACAATGTCCGGCGGAGGTTTTTCTCCGCAGCCTCAAAGTTTAATTGATTACGGACAAGCTAAATTTGTTTGGGTCGTAGGTGTTTTTATGTTTATTGCAGGTATAAACTTTGCTCTGCAATACAGAATTTATGTAAAAAGAAAAGTTCTTTCGCTTTTCCGTGATGAAGAATTTAAGGTGTATTTTTTAATAGTCTTAATTTTTACTTTATTGATTGCTGCAATGCTTTCGGCGGTGCATTTTTACAATTTTAAATATGCAATTCATTTGGCATTCTTTCAAGTAACGACAATAATAACAACAACGGGATTTGCTTCCGCCGATTATGCACAGTGGTGCTTAAGGGCTAAATTATTGCTGTTTATATTGATGTTTACGGGTGCTTCAATAGGTTCGGCATCGGGCGGTGTTAAATTATTAAGAATTATATTAATATTCAAGTATTTAAAGCGTCAAATATCAAAAATACACCACCCTAACGGAGTGTATCCTATAAAAATCAACAAAGTAATAGTTCAGGAAGATATAGTAAGACAAATGATTTCATTTGTGCTCTTTTTCTATGCAATATTTGTATTTACGGCATTAATACTTATATATACCGAGCAGGATGTAACAACAGGAATTTCAGCGGCAATAGCCACACTCGGGAACTTAGGCCCGGGGTTTGGCGAAAAAATCGGACCAATGGGAAGTTATGCCGACTTACAAACAATATCCAAATTAATTGCTATATTTAATATGTTTATAGGAAGATTAGAATTAATACCATTTTTAGCTATATTACATCCTGATTTTTGGAGCTTAAAAAAAATAAATAACTTGCAAAAAATAAAGCAGATATGATACAATTTAACAAGTAATAATAGTTTTGAGAGTAGTATGTTTAGAAGAACTTTAACTTTAGGAATAATACTGGTTTTAGCAGTATTTTTATTAAAATTGGTAGTAGTTGCATTAAGTAAAACTAAATTGGCAGAATTTCAGCCTGTTGCGGCCATATTTTTACTTGATATATCGGCGTCAAGCAGAGGCTCAATAGATAAGCAGAAAGATACAATCTTAAAAATTGCAAAAAGAATGGACTCTGAAGATAAAGCGTTAATCTATGTAGTAAGTGAAGACGCATATAACGTATATAACGGAAATCCGCATAAATTGGTTGACATGAGAAAATCAATGAATAAATACGGTGAATTTGACCCGAAAGCATACGGAACGGCTTATGGATTGGCTCTTAAAAAAGCAGTAGGGGATGCGCTTGAATTTAAAGAAGCCGGATATAAACCATCTATTTTTATATTTGGTGACCTTGAAAATGAAGGTGATGTTACTAAACAAATTAATTGGAATACATTGCCTAAAAATATGCAAAATACATTAAAGTATATTCCTGATTTAAGTTTAACATTTTTATATGCTCATCCTCAAAAGTTGGATGAAGTAAGACAAACCTTATTGCCTGTTATGAATGAAAAGACATCATTAACTATGGCATCGGAAGAAAATGTCGATCAAGCAGTTAGAAAAGTTTTAGAAATAATAGGAAGATAGAGGAAATAAATGAAGGTAACTATCGCTTCAAAAAATAATAAATTAGTATTTAATGATACTGATGTAATAAATATAGGAACAGCTCCAAATTGTAAATTTAAACTGGATTTGGATTTTGATTTAATTTTGTCGCTTCAAAGACTAGATAACGGCAAATGGCAGGTAGTTAATAATTTTAGAAGTGACAGGGTTCTGCTTCGCGGTCAACCGATAGGTGCAAGCGTTGTAATCGGAACAATATGTAAATTAATGATAGGTGATACTGACGAATTTATAAGTATCAATATAACAGAAGCAGGCACAAATCCTAAAGTGGTTGCCGGTTCATTGGAACTTGCAAACAGAAAAAGTGCTGAAAAAATCAGAAGAGAAGAATCCAGAAAAACTATATCAATGATTGAAGATGAAGAATTAAATGAACAGGATATAGCTACTTTATACGGAACAGGTGTCGGAGCTCAAACTAAAATTAAAATAGACAGACGCAAAGCTGATATTGAAAGAAGGCGTGCTCTTATAACTAAAGAAATTGCATATAAATCAAATGATTTGCGTAATAAACTTGCTCAAAATGAGCTTATTTTAGCATTTTTAAACTTTTTTATAGGCTTTGTTCCTTTTGCAATTGTGTATATTTTAAAGGATATTATAAGACTTAACGGCATAGGGGTACAACTTCAAAACAGGATTTTATTCTTAATTGCTATCGGATTTATAATAATAACTCTGATTTTAAAACAAGGACAGTACCTTACACTTAGAGCAAAAGGAAGAGCAAGAATATCACAATCATCAATATTAATTCAAAGAATGAGTTTATTATCATCCAGCGCAACTTTTGCTGCAATATTGATATTTTCTATTATAGAACTAACTTTACACAGTTACGCTTTACCTTTATTGATACCTCAAATGTTAATGTTGTGCACAATATTATGTATATTCCTCGGAGTATTCGCAGGATTTATTAAAAATATAATTGCTGAAAGCGGTGAAGAGTTAGACAGTTATGAAAGCAGAGAAGATTTTCAAGCTGTTGTAAAAGATTATCAGCAATGGATAAATTTGTATGTAAATAATATAACCAAGAAAAAATTAAAAGATATGAAAGAAAAGATTTTTAATTTACAGTTAAAATCATACGGAGAGTTTTTCTTAGGGGTAATAACAGCACCATTTTTGGCATATGCTGTATCGCAAACGTTGGGTGAAATATTCCCCGAAGCAGCAGGATTTATAAGAATGGCAGGCGGTGCGTTAAAAGTATCACCTGTATTTCTTACTTTGGCTTCATTTATGATTATATTTGCTTTCCATTGTTTTTCTACATCTTTTGCAATAACAAAAAGAATAAATGCTTCTAACGTAATAAAACAAGACGGATTTAGTGATTATAATATACACGGAGTTTCATTACACGGGGTTGAAAGTAGCAAAAACCTTAAAAAAGAAGCAAAAAAATGGTTATTGATTGCTATTTGTGTTGTTATTATTGAATATACAATGAATGTAACATATTTCACGGGTGTAATGGGCGGTGATATTTTAAATATGGTTATATGCGCATTAGGTGCAGCATTACCGACTGCTATTCTTATTATGGAAACTACAATGCTTGGTAATACTAAATTTGAAATAATTATAAGAGAAGAATTACTGGATAAAGTAGATAAAGATTTTTAAATTTAAAGGGAAATAATAATGTACAGATGCACTGAATGTGGAAGAGAATATGATGTATGCCCCGATTATTGTGAATGCGGGAATGATATATTTCAAGAAATCGCGGATGATAATTTATATGAAGAAGATATAGAAGAGCCTGTAAAATCCAAGCGTAAGTTAACCAGAGAAGAAAAAGAAGAATTAGAACTAGAAGCCAGAGATAAAAAGAAAGCTAAAATTACTGCTATTGCTTGTGCTGTTTTAGCTGTAGTTGTTTTATTTCTCCCTCCGTATCCTGAAAAGAAAAGTGAAAAGGTACAAAAACAAGTTAAAGCTGCTAATATTAAATTACCTGAGCTAAAAACATTCTGGGATTCAACTGTAGCTTCACCATACAGAAAAACAAAAGATCCGGTATTGAATTTACCTATTTTGAATAAAAATTTTGCGTCTATTTCTCCTCAGTTAAGGGAGTACTTAAAGGAAGTTGGCGGTGAATTTAACAGAAAATGGAATTCTGCTTTGGTTAAGGGTTCCGGTGAATGTAAAGTTGAATTTATTATTAATAAAGAAGGTGTTGTTACTACAAAAAGAATTATAGCTTCATCTCATAATGAATCTATGGATGATTCGGTATTAATGGCGCTTTCAAGTGTAAACAATTTTGATATACCGCCGGATGATTATAAAGGTGAAAGAATCTTTTTATCTTTTAAAGTAAAAGAGGGTGAGGGCTCTAAAATTTATTTCCCGACTAATTAGAATTTTTTAATTAATTCTAAAAATTCCGGAAAAGATATGTTAACCCATTGAAATTCATTAATTTTAATGGGTTTTTCGCATATAAGCCCTGCAATATAGCTGCTCATTGCTATTCTGTGGTCATGATAGCATTCAATTTCGCAGTTTCCTTTTAGCGTTGTTTTTCCGTTAATTATAAACCCGTCTTGTGTTTCTTCAACTTTTGCACCGAGTTTAGTTAGTTCTTTTGCTGTTGCAGTTATTCTGTCTGCTTCTTTATTTCTTAAATCCTGCGCATTTTTAATTATTGTAGTTCCTTGTGCTTGTGAAGCAATAACGGCGATTATCGGAAGTTCATCAATTAACCGCGGTATGATTTCACCTTCAATTGTTACTGCTTTTAAATCGGAATATCTCACTTGAATATCCGCTATTTTTTCGTTTGATTGAGTTCTTTCGTTAAGCAAAGTAATATCCGCATTCATAGATTTTAAAACGTCAATAATTCCTGAACGTGTTTCATTTATTCCAACATTTTTAATTATAATGTCGGAATCGGGAACAATTAATGCGGCGGCAATAAAGAATGCCGCAGATGAAATATCCCCGGGAATTGTAATATCAACAGGGTGCAGCTCAGATTTTTTTATTTGAACTATATTTCCGTTTACGTTAATATCCGCGCCCATGGCAGATAGCATAAGTTCCGTATGATTTCTGGATTTATAAGGCTCCGTAAATGATGTAATACCCTCTGCATTAAGTCCTGCAAGTAAAATACACGATTTTACCTGCGCGGACGCAAGTTTGGAATTATAATTAATTCCATTCAGTTTACTGCCTTTAATTTTTATGGGAAGTTTATAATCGTTATGTATAAATTCAGCGCCCATAAGCTCTAACGGTTCAATAACTCTTTTCATCGGACGGCGTGATAAACTTTCATCACCAAATAATTCGGAATTAAAATTTTGCCCTGCCAGTATTCCCGCCATTAATCTTGTTGTTGTTCCCGAATTTCCGCAGTCAAGAGCCGAGAAGGGTTCTTTTAATGCGTTTTTTGAGTCGATAATAAGTTCTTTTGGGTTAATTTCCTCAACTTTACAGCCCAGCATTTCTATGATTTTTAAAGTTGACATACAATCAGCGCCGACGGAATAATTTGATATTTTGGCACGCCCTTTAGTAAGAGCTGATAACATAAAAGCTCTATGGGTAATGGATTTATCAGCGGGAATTTCAATTGTACCTTTAAGCGGTTTAGATTTTTCAACTGTTATATTCATCTGTAATCTCTGCTTATTTTTTCGGGGTGATTTGATTGTGATAAAACAATTTCGCGGTATTCATTTTTATCAATGTTAACACCCATATTTTTAATATTAATTTTGAATTTTTTTGATTTTTTCTTTTTATTTTCGTCCATAAATTCTATACCGTCATTGGAGTTTTTGTCCTGTATTTTTCTATGCTGTCATAAGTCAAGTCGGGATTTTCCATATAATATTGCAATGCCTCTAAATATGCTTTAGCAGTATCAAGCACCGTAAAGCAAGGTGTTGAATACATTTCGGCAAGCGTTCTTATTAAGAACCCCCTATCCTCTGAACCGTATCGAACGGAATTATTGTTTGTTGTAGGAGTATTTATAATAAAGCACAGGTCTTTATTCTTCATATTTCTCTGCATTTTTTGGATATCAAATTTTTCTATTTCCTTAGACTCTATGTTATGCAGTTTTAAGAATTTATGAGTACCTGTTGTTGCAACCAGTCTGTATCCTAAATCAACCAATGTTTGTGCAACGCTTACGCAGTCTTTTTTATAGTGGTCGTTTATTGATATAAGTACGTTGCCTCTTTGGGTGGAAAGTTTATATCCTGCCGCTAAAAATCCTTTAGCAAGCGCTCTTTCATAGCTTGTATCAATGCCTAAAACTTCGCCCGTTGACTTCATTTCGGGAGCTAAAGCAGGGTCTATTCTGTTCAGCTTTTGGAATGAGAATATCGGTATTTTAGCGCATACAAGGTTTGTAGTATCGGCTAAGCCCGTTTTATAGCCTTGGTCAATTATGGATTTACCAAGTATCGCGTCTATTGCTATTTTAACCATAGGTATGCCCGTTACTTTGCTTAAAATCGGTACTGTTCTTGAAGCACGAGGGTTTACTTCAATAATGTACGCAATATTATCTTTTAATACAAATTGAATATTCATTAAACCTTTTACTTTCAAGGCTTTTGCAATTTTTTCGGTGTAAGTTACAAGATTTTTTATTATATCATCGGGTATTGTTCTTGTAGGATAAAGTGCAATGGAGTCGCCCGAGTGAATACCTGCACGCTCGATATGCTCTGTTATTGCAGGAATTAATACATTTTCTCCGTCTGATATTGCATCTAATTCTAGCTCTGTACCTTCTATATATTGGTCAATCAAAATCGGGTGTTCATCCGAGAACTTTAACGCCCCCTCAATGTATGAAATTAACTCATCTTTATTATATACAACCTGCATTCCGCGTCCGCCGATTACGTAAGACGGGCGAACCAAAAGCGGATAACCTAAAGTTTTTGCAACTTCTAATGCTTCAGATTGCTTGCGGACTGCAAATCCTTTTGGCTGCGGAATTTTTAATTCTCTTAAAAGCTGTTCAAACAGTTTCCTGTCTTCTGCCGTATTTATTGACTCTAAAGAAGTTCCAAGTATCTTCACTCCGTGTTCATACAGCTTCGGCGCTAAATTTATTGCTGTTTGCCCGCCAAATTGAACCATTACGCCCTCGGGATTTTCTTTTTCAATAATATTCATTATATTTTCAATGTGCATGGGCTCAAAATACAATTTATCCGCTACGTCGAAATCGGTTGAAAGCGTTTCGGGGTTTGAATTAACAATTAACGACTTATAGTTATTGTTTCTTACTTCCCAAGCTGCATGTACCGAACAGTAATCAAATTCTATCCCCTGACCTATTCTTATCGGACCCGAGCCTAATATAAGTATTTTTTTATCGTTATTATTAGCTTGCGATTCATCAACTTCATTGTATGTTGAATAATAATAAGGCGTATATGCTTTAAATTCTGCCGCGCAGGTATCTACTATTTTAAATGAAGCGCTTATTGAATTTTCTTTTTTTATACGCTCTATTTCCGCAACGGATTTTTGTGTATATTTCGCAATTTCTTCATCTAAAAATCCTTTTTCTTTTGCTTCTAAATACAGAGCCGGTGTAAAAGTTTCCGTTTTCAGCTTGTTTTCAAAATCAACAAGAGATTTTATTTTATATATAAACCATTTATCTATTTTTGTTATTTTATTGATTTCATTAACGCTTATACCGCGGTTTAGAGCTTCTGCTACTCTGAAAATTCTTCTGTCGTCTTGAACATGCAGTAATGCTTTTAATTCTTCCTCGCTGCATTCTATGTGACGTCCTCGCAGCAACCCCGTATATTTTGATTCTATTGAAGTTATAGCCTTTTTAAATGAGCTTTCAAAGGTTCTTCCTATTGCCATAACCTCGCCCGTAGCTTTCATTTTTGTACCTAAAATTCTGTCGCCGTGTTTAAATTTATCAAACGGCCATTTCGGAATTTTTGTTACCACATAATCAATAGCAGGCTCAAATGCAGCTACCGTCTTTTTGGTTATTGAGTTTGGTATTTCGTGCAGATTGTAACCTATTGCAATTTTTGTTGTTATTTTTGCAATCGGATACCCCGTTGCCTTGGAAGCAAGTGCGGATGATCGGCTAACACGCGGGTTTACCTCTATTACATAGTATTGATTGCTTACGGTATCTAAAGCAAATTGAACATTACACCCGCCCTCTATCTTTAATGCTCTTATAATTTTTAATGCTGCGCTTCTTAACATTTGGCATTCTTTATTTGTAAGAGTTTGAGTAGGCGCAACAACAAAGCTGTCGCCTGTATGAATACCGATAGGGTCTATATTTTCCATATTACAAATTGCTATGCTTGTATTATTTGCGTCGCGGATTACTTCGTATTCGATTTCTTTATATCCTGCGATACTTTTTTCAACAAGCACTTGTGAAATAGGACTTAAAGATAACCCTGTGTAAACGATATCTTCATATTCTCCGTAATTATTGGCTATTCCTCCGCCTGTTCCGCCTAATGTATAAGCGGGTCTTACTATTATCGGAAACCCTATTTTTTGTGCGAATTTTTTTGCGTCTTCATAGCTTGATACAATATCGCTTTCGGGGATTGGCTCGCCTATTTCCAGCATTAAATTTTTAAACATTTCCCTGTCTTCGGCTTTTTTTATTGAGTCTATTTTTGTCCCCAAAAGCTGTACGTTATATTTTTCTAAAATACCTGCTTCATTTAATTTTACGGCAAGATTTAACCCTGTCTGCCCGCCAAGTGTTGCGATTATACCGTATGGGCGCTCTTTTTCTATTATGTATGTTAAAGACTCTAATGTTAACGGCTCGATATAAACTTTATCGGCTATATTTTCATCGGTCATAATAGTTGCGGGGTTTGAATTTACAAGGATTACTTCAATATTTTCTTCCTTTAAAGCCCTGCATGCCTGCACGCCGGCATAATCAAACTCTGCCGCCTGCCCTATTACAATCGGCCCCGAGCCTATTACAAGTACCTTTTTTATATCTTTATTTATCGGCATTTTTCTATCCTTTATACTGTAACTGTTTTACTTTGTTCCGTTTCTTTAATCCAGCTTCTTATAACTTTGTTAGCGTCATAAGGACCTGCCGTTAATTCGGGGTGGAACTGAACCGTTTTTATTTTATATTCTTCGCAGGTTATACCCTCAATTGTGTTGTCATTAAGATTCATATATGTAGCTTTTGTGTTAGCGGGAAGCGTATTTGCGTCCACTGCGTAGCTGTGATTTTGCGAAGTTATAAATATTTCATTTGTATCCGTGTTTATAACAGGGTGGTTTCCGCCTCTGTGTCCGTATTTCAGCTTAAATGTTTTTGCTCCGAGCGCTATTGATAATATTTGATGACCTAGGCAAATTCCGTAAATTCTGATTTTACCGAGCAGTGCTTTTGCCGTTTCTATTGCTTGAATTGCATCTTCGGGGTTTCCCGGTCCGTTTGAAATTAATACTGCGTCAAAGTTAGCGTTTAGTATTTCTTCCGCTTTTACATCGGCAGGAAAAACCGTTATATCGCAATTGAGAGCCTTAAAGTTTTCAAGTATGCTCTTTTTTATTCCCATATCTATAATGGCAAGTTTTATACCGCTTCCCGCAAATTTTTCCACTTTATAAGTTGTTACATCAAGCGTTATGTCTTTACTTATTTTATATTCGCGCATTTTTTGTTTTATTTCGGGAGTGATTTCGCCAGTTGTAATTGCGCAGTTCATAGCTCCGTAATTTCTTATAATCTGGGTTAAATACCTTGTATCAACCCCTTTTAAGCCTACAATATTATTTTGTTTCAGGTAATCGCTTAAAGGCAGATAGCTTTTATAGTGAGATTCATGCTCACACAAGTTTTTAACAACAAACCCTTTTGCGTGGATTTTTCCGCTTTCAAAATCGTCTTTATTTATTCCGTAATTTCCGATTTCAGGGTATGTCATAACAATTGTCTGCCCTGCATAAGAGGGATCTGTCAATATTTCTTGATAACCCACCATTGAAGTATTAAATACAATTTCACCGAATGATGTTCCGTCTGCTCCGATTGATTCACCCTCAAAAATCATGCCGTTTTCAAGCAATAATCTGCCTTTTGATACCGCATAAGATTTATTTTGAGTTAACAGTGCATTTTCTATTTCTTCATATATCATTTGAATGGCTTTAACTCTGTCCTCTGCCGCGGTAACGGCTCTGCCGATAACAAGATAATCGGCTCCCTCTTTTATTGCTATCGAGGGTGTTGCCAAGCGTTTTTGGTCGTTTTTACTTGACCAATCAGGCCGTATCCCGGGGCATAATACTTTAAAATCTTTCCCGCAGGCTTGTTTTATTTTCTTTGCTTCCCATACACTTGCTACAACTCCGTCAAGTCCTGCTTTTTTGGCAAGTAATGCAAGGTGCATTACGTAATCTATCGGTTTATAAGGCACTTTTAATTCCTGCATCAGACTTTCTTCCGAAATACTTGTTAAAACCGTTACACCAAGTATTGTAGGGTTTTCATGCCCCGTTTCTTTTGCGGTTTTTCTTGCAGCCTCGCAAGCTGTCCTCATCATTTCTTCTCCGCCCGTTGTATGCAGATTAAAAAATGATGCGCCGTGTCTTACTATATTTTCAGCCGCTTTTGCAACGGTGTTTGGTATATCGTGTAGTTTTACGTCAAAGAAGAATTTTATATTCTGCTCTTTCATAAAATTAAATATTTCATAGCCGTTGCCTGTATACATTTGGAGTCCTACTTTAAATACCCCTACGTAGTCTTTAAGCTCGGTTATCAGTTCTTTTGCCTGCTCTACCGTATCAACGTCAAGTGCAAGCACTATTTTTTCTTTAATTTCGGGTCTTATTTGCATTTTATTTATCCTATATTATATATTTTACCTTTAATTATTGTCATTTTTACTCTGCCTTTTAATTTGTATCCGTCAAAAGGCGAAATTCTGCATTTTGATTTAAACTTAGAAGCGTCAACAATCCATTCTTCATTTACGTCAATAACTGTCAAGTTCGCGTTAGCGCCTATTTCAATTTTGCCCTGCTCTTTCAGATTTAATATTTCGGCGGGCGCGTATGTTAATTTTTTTATTGCTTCAATTAACGGCAATTTACCCGTGTGAACAAGGTTTGTAAGAGTTAAGCCGAGCGCGGTTTCAAAACCTGCTATTCCCATTGGCGCCTGCTGAATGGGAAGTAATTTTTCATGTACCGTGTGAGGCGCGTGGTCAGTAGCAATACAATCAATTGTTCCGTCTTTTAGCCCCTCAATTACCGCTTCTAAATCTTCTTTTGTTCTTAAGGGCGGATTTACTTTATATCTGGCGTCATAATCTTTTATATCGTCCTCGGTAAGTGAAAAGTAATGCGGAGCTGTTTCCGCCGTTACTTTTAAACCGTCTTTTTTAGCCTGTCTTATTAATTCAATCGAACGCTTTGCCGATACGTGTGCAAAATGGTATCTGCCGTTTACTGCTCTTACTATTTCAAGCTCACGTGCTATTGCAGAGGATTCTGTCAGTGTGGATATTCCTTTTAAACCAAGCCTTTCCGATACTTTACCCTCGTTTATGCACCCGCCTTGAGCCAGAGCTGAATCCTCGGAATGCGATATTATTATTGCATTATGCGAATTTATGTATTTTAATGCTTCTTTTAACACTTTCATATTTTCAACGGGTTTGCCGTCATTTGAAAACGCAATTGCGCCATTATCCAAAAGCTCTGATACATTTACTATTCTGTCTTCGCCAAATTCTTTTGTAACCGCACATATCGGGTGAAAACCTATTTCACTTATTTCTTTTGCTTTATTTATTGAATATGTAAGAGTTGCCGCATTATCAACAATCGGATTTGTATTTGCCATAGGGCAAATTGCGCTATATCCTCCCGCTATCGCCGAAGCTATGCCTGTTTTTATTGTTTCCTTTGCTTCAAACCCCGGTTCTCTTAAGTGGCAGTGAATATCCACTAATCCCGGAGTAATAATTTTCCCCGTTAAATCAATTACTTCACCATTTTGAGAGGGTAAATTTTCGCCTATTTCTTTTATAATACCGTTTTCAATCCTTATATCAGATATTTTATCAAAATTTGTTTTGGGGTTTATTATTCTTGCATTTTTAAGAAGCATTATTTACCTCTTTTCCTTGATTTAAAAGAGTATTTAATATTGCCATACGCACGTATACTCCGTTTTGTGCCTGCTCAAGTATTGTTTTACCGACAGTATTATCTAAAAGCTCTGATGATACTTCGATATTGCGATTTGCAGGCCCCGGGTGCATTAGTATTACATCACTTGCCGCGTATGATTTTAAAAGATTTGTATCAATTTCATACAATCGTTTATATTCTTTAGAATCGGGATAGCTTTCATTTTCGTGGCGTTCGTTTTGCACTCTTAAAACCATTACCGCATTTGCGCCCTCTACGGCTTCTTTTACGCTGCTATGATATTTGACGTTAAACGCTTCAAGGTTTTGGAATTGCAAATAACTCGGAGCGCATAAATGAATATCCGCACCGAATTTAGAAAGCAGACTTATGTTTGATTTAGCTACCCTGCTGTGAACAACATCTCCTATTATAACTATTTTTTTATCTTCAACCGTTCCGATTTTTTCAAGCATTGTATAAAAATCCAACAATGCCTGCGAGGGATGTGCGTGTGTTCCGTCGCCTCCGTTTATAAATTTTATGGGATATTTAACTTGTTTTATTACGTTATTTATTATTCCCGAAAGTGAATGCCTTATTACAACCGCGTTAACGCCTAAAAAATACAGGTTTTCAATTGTATCTTTTAAACTTTCACCTTTTGAAAGCGAGGAATGCGCGGCGTCAAAGTTAATTATGCTCATTCCGAGCTTTTGACCCGCTATTTCAAAACTGCACCTTGTTCTTGTTGAGTTTTCATAAAACATTAAAGCAAGCGTCTTTTTTTCAACATCAGACTTTTTCTTGCCCTGTTTAAATTCTTTTGCAAGATTTATGATATTTAAAATGTCATTTTTTGATATACTTTCAATATCAATCAAGTGTTCCATTATGCTTTTACCTTTTCTTCACGGCTTCCGGGTTTTACAAGCGGTATTCCCTCTTTGCATAAAGGGCAGTTATCGGGTTCATATACAACAGGGTCAATCTGCATTAATGATTTTATATTGAAGCCTGTTAACCCTTTTGTTCTGTCAACAATACAGCCTACCGCAACAACTTCCGGTTCAAATTCTTTTATTGCTTCCATTGTTTCTTTTATTGTTCTTGCAGTTGTAATTACATCTTCAATAATAACAACTCTTTCGCCCTTTTTAAGAGTATAACCGCGTCTTAATTGCATTACTCCGTCTTTTCTTTCAACAAACAAATTGCGTTTTTTAGCGTTTTTTGCTGTTTCGTAGCCTATTATAACCGCACCGATTGCAGGTGCTACTATTGTATCAAAATCAATATCCGCCAGTTTTTCTGCCAGCATTTTCCCGAGTTTTTCTGTTATATCGGGGTACTGGTATAATTTAGCACACTGAAAATATATGTTTGAATGAAGCCCCGAGGTAAGGCAAAAGTGCCCGTGCAGTACTCCTTGTGCTTCTTCAAGTAAATTTAAAACTTCGTTTGTCATTATTTCCTCAATTCCTTTTTTAATTCATTTAAGTCTTTAAATCCGTTATCGATAATGTATTTTTCTAAATCCCCCACCAGTTTTTGAGCAATATCGGGATGAGTAAAATTTGCTGTTCCCACTTGAACGGCTTCTGCCCCAGCTGATAGGAATTCCAATACATCCTCAACCGTTTCTATTCCGCCTATTCCGATTATCGGAATATCTACGGCATTATATAATCTCATTACCGCGCCGATTGCAACGGGTTTTATTCCTCTGCCCGAGTAACCGCCTGTTACAATTTCCTTTTGCACTATGCCGTTTATACAAGATATTTTTATTTTGCTTCCTTTTAACGTATTTATTGCACTGATTGCGTTTGCGCCTGCGTTTTGTGCTGCAATTCCAAGTTTTTCTATACTTGTTACATTAGGAGTTAATTTAACCGTTAAAAATCCGCCGTATTCTTTTCTCACGGCGCTTACCAGTTCATATAACGATTTTTCCTCAACGCCAAACTCTAAACACCCTGATTTTACATTCGGGCAGGATACGTTTAATTCTATTGCTTTAATATTATTTTCATCGCATATTTTTGCGACTTGGCAGTATTCATCAATAGTTGCACCTGCAACATTTACAAAGAAATCTATGTTTTCGGATTTTAAAACGGGCAGTTTTTCGCTTATAAATTTTTCAACGCCTACATTTTCAAGCCCTATTGAGTTAATCATGCCCGCTTCAGTTTCTATAATACGTGTATGTTTATTGCCCTCACGCGGGTTAAGCGATATTGCTTTTGTAACAACGGCGCCTAATTCTGATACATTAATAAAATCGTCATACTCATTATTGTATCCGTATGTCCCTGAAGCTGTCATAATGGGGTTTTTCAATATAATGCCGTTGAGGTCAGTTTGAAGTATATTTGTCATTACTGCCATACAACCTCGCTTCCCGAAAATACAGGGCCGTCTTTGCATACAGTTGCGTTAACAATTTCCCCGTTTTTCTTTACATCGATTACGCACCCTCTGCAAACCCCTATACCGCAAGCCATAACTTTTTCCATTGCAACCTGCACTTCAATTCCGTATTCTTGCGCGGTTTCAGCTATTGTTTTGAGTACAATATAAGGTCCGCAAGTGTAGATAATTTCGGGTTTAAATTGATTAATTAATTCTACGATATAATTAAGCACACTGCCGACTTCGCCGTATGAGCCGTCATCTGTGCAGGTTTTATCAATGTTTATATTGTTTGGTATTTCATTTTTATTTAAAAACCCGCAGGCAAAAAGATTTTCAATCCCCCTTTTATCAAGTTTCGATTTTAAAAATGCCATAGGGGCAACACCTATCCCAGCTCCTATCAGTAATGCTCTTTTATTTTTAATGTCAAATCCGTTGCCTAAAGGTCCTGTTATATCAATTAATTCACCTGTTCTTAATGATTTTATATAACTTGTTCCCTTACCGCGCTCTTTAAATAAAATTCCTATTTTATTTCCCGTGTGAGAATATACGCTAAACGGGCGTCTTAGGGTTAAGCCGCTGCAATATATTGATATAAATTGACCTGCTTTTATATCAATTTCAAAGGGCAGGTCTATTTCTATTAAATGCGAGTTTGAGGATACTTTTTCAATCCTTAATACTTTTGCTTTATAGATTTTTTTTATTTTGTCCTGTATCATTTCACTCGCTTCGCTCGATTTCACCCTACGCCTTGTCTTAAATTTTGCTCCATTCGGGCTTGTCATTCGCTTCGCTTTGCTGCCGCTCATTTCGCCCTCTTTACTTCGGGTTCACTCGCTTCGCTCGATTTCACCCTACGCCTTGTCTTAAATTTTGCTCCATTCGGGCTTGTCATTCGCTTCGCTT
>CANPWQ010000012.1 GCA_947584965.1 Candidatus Gastranaerophilales bacterium
AAATATATTATTATCCCCGGAGTTAATGATAACTTAAATGAAATTGATAAATTTTTTGATTTAATGAAAAAGCTAAATATTGTTGATGTTGCGCTTGATATTGAAGTAAAGTATGCTCGTGAACATAATAATAAAGATGTTTCAAAACATATCTTCCTGCTTGTTGATTATTTTGAGAAAAAAGCAAAAGAATTAAATATAAAATTATCAATATACAGTTTTCTTTCTTATGTTATGAAAAACAGAAACATAAAAAAAACAAATTTAATTAATATTAAATTTTTATTTAATTGGTATTTAAAACTCAATAATGATAAAGAAAAAAACCTTATTTATCACAGATAAAAAATTAATACTTGTTAATATTTGTAAGTATGTTGACAGAGTTTGAGTTAAAATATAGAATGTAAAAATTAAATACACTATTATATATATCAGAGAAACAAAATAAATATTATATATGCTAAATACATTAATAAAAAATAATAATAAATCAGTTAAAGATTTGGATGCTCTTTTCGAAAATGTTTATCTGCTTCCTCATTGGGAAAAAATTAATCAATTTTCGGTTCAGGAAAAAAAGTGGTTTTCCACAAAAACTTTTAATCTTGAAATACACAGAAAATTTTCTGCAAGAAACGGGCTTGAAAAATATTTGATAAAAACTAAAAATGACATTAGTTTCGCTTCCATGAATTTAAAAATTTATAAAGATAATGTTTATATTATAGATATAGATTGTCCAGTTTTATCTTTATTTGAGAAGTTAACGAATAAATTACTTCAAATTGCGGCAGAAAAATCATTATATAATACAACCGATAAAGAAGTAAAAATTAATTTATCAATGCCGCTTTTAAAACGCGGTAAAATGAAGCAGATTTTAATTAATTCGGGATTTGAACCTGAAGAAAACCAAAGTAAATATGAAAAAGAAATGTTTGGAGAAACTTACACTTTAAGTGTTGAAAATTCAATATTTTGGCAGAAAAAAATTAAACAATCTTCAATTTTAATTAATAAATAATTCATATATATATATGATTTGATATTTGCTTATACTCTATAAAATTGAAATAGGTTATTATATGGCAGAGTTATGAGCGAAAATAAGGAAAATAATACATATAATAAAATAAAACGGTTATCGGATACGGAGCTTGAAAAACTTTGGGCTGTTTATCTTGCTGATAAATCAAACAAAAAGTTTCGTGATTTATTAATTATTCAATATATTTATTTAACAAAATATGTAATAAATCGAGTAAGATTAAGCCTTCCGGCTAATACTCCCGTTGAAGATATTACAGGATTTGGCGTTGAAGGATTAATAGATGCAATAGAAAAATATTCTCCCGGAAAGGGCGCTCATTTTGAATCTTATGCAATTACAAGAATTCGCGGTGCGATAATAGATAAAATTCGTTCTCAAGATTGGCTTCCGAGAAGTACAAGAAAAAAAATTAAAGATATTAAACAAGCAGCGGAAACGCTAAAACAGGAGCTTGGCAGAACCCCTTCTAACGATGAAATCGCAGATTATTTGGGAGTCGATAAAGATAAAATTGTTTCTATTATGTCTGACGATACTTCCATAGGTTCTCTTTACGAAAAGAAATATACCTCTGATGAAGGCGGTATTGAGCTTATTGATACCATTGAGGACAATAATATTGTTAATCCGCTTGAAAAACTGGAGCAGCATGATTCAAGAAAAGAACTTCAAAAGGCACTTTCTCAATTGCCCGAACGTGAACGTATGGTTATGGTGCTTTACTATCATGAAAATATGACTCTCAAAGAAATCGGTGAAAGTATTAATGTTTCAGAATCCAGAGTTTGTCAAATCCACGCTCAAGCTATTATGAAACTTAGAAATATTTTAAATGAGCTTAGGGCGAGCATTTAGCCGAACATTCTTAATTCAAGCTCATTAAAATCATATTCTTCGGTATTTTTTTGCGGTATGTACTTGAATTCGTTAAATTCTTTAAATGTTTTACCAATATCGTCTTTGCCGTTTATATATTTTAAATTGAATTGTTTTGATATTGTTTCTACTTTTATATCATAATTTATCGGTAAAACTTTTACTCCTGCTTTTATGGCAATTAAGCAGGCATGATAGCGCATTGCTATTAATTCATCCAATGAACATATATCTTTTATTACTTTATCGTTGGAAGTGTTTTCAATTACTTTTGCATTAATATTCGGGTTTATTTTATATAATTCTTCTTTAAATCTTTTGCATATTTCAGTATCGAGTTTGTTTTGCAGTGACAGAATTAAAATTTCTTTATCTTTATAATATGTATTTATATTTTGAGCCAATTTAATAAGAAATTCGTTATCAATCAATCTGCTGTTTCTTAATTGAACACCTGTTTTATTACTTTTTTCACATACGGGGAGTTTTAAGTTCCATACGGGATCAGCACATATTTTGGCATTTATTCCGTTTTTTTTCAGCAGATTTAAGCTGTTTTCATCACGCAAGGTTATGTAATCGGCTTTTTTAAGTATTCTCATTGTAATAAACGATAGTGCCTTGTGTTTTATAGGTCCTATGCCCTGGGCAAATATGATTATTCTTTTTTTGAATATTACCGCCAAAGATAAAATTAACAAATAATATATCAAACTTTTTGCGCTTGTAGAGTCTTGAAGCAGGCTTCCGCCTCCCGATATTAATGTATCACAAGATATTATTGCTTTTACAACTTTAAAAACGGAAAAGGAATTTACGCATTTTACCTTTAAGTTTTCGGCTGTTTTTTCGGGTGATGATGAAAACACTGTGATTTCAGTATCATATTTAAAATTTTTAATATTTTCCGTTAGGATTTTTAATATTGTTTCGTCGCCAAAGTTATCAAATCCGTAATATCCTGATATACATACTCTTTTAGTCATTTTGACCTTTAAATATCTTATATACTTCTTCGCGATTTGGTATTGATTTTATGGCGCCAATACCTTGAACCTGCAATCCTGCCGTTATTGTACCCAAATTGGCCGCTTTAAATGCCGACATTCCAGTTGATATTCCATGCAAAAATCCGCCGTTAAAACAATCTCCTGCGCCTGTATCATCGATTTTTTCTTCGTTATAAAATTTTATAAATTCCGTTTTTCCGCTGCTTCCTATGTAATAACCTTTTTCTACGTCGGTTTTTACTATTATTGTTGATATTCCTCTGTCCCATAAATGTTTTATCAGGTTATCAACTGAGGAGGAGTCTAATAATATTTGTGAATCATGTTTTATGTTAAAAAATAATATATCGGTATATTCGGCTATATCCTCAAATGCTTCTTTTGCTTCTTCCAATGTCCATATTTGTTTTTGATAGTTAGGGTCATAAGCTGTTGTCACGCTGTTTTCTTTTGCAATCTTAAACGCATATTTTACAGCTTCTCTTGCCGATATTGACAGTGATTGGGTTATTCCTGTCGTATAAATAATTGAAGCACTTTTTATATATTCGGGTGATATGTCTTCCAGTGATAAATTTGCAGCAGCTGTCTTTCTTCTGTACAGATATAACTGTTTTTCACTGCAATCCTGCCCTAATGCCAGCATATATATTCCGTTTATTCCCTGCTGGGGTTTTACGTGCGATATATCAAGCCCTGCTTCCTGCCAGCTTTCAAGCAGATAATCTTTAAAACAGTCCATCCCTATTCTTGAGATGTATCCTACTTTTGAGCCCAGTTTTAATGCACTTATCGCTGTTGTTAGTGTGTCTCCGCCGTAATATTTATTCAGGCTTTGCGCATTTGTTAAACTGTATGGTGTTGATAATTCAATTAAACTTTCACCTATTGTGATTATATCCGGCTTTTCTTCCATAATCCTTTTATCCTCGGCAACAGAGATATTTCCTTTTCACTTTACTTTATCAAAAAAATTACTGATAATCAATTTATTAATTGATTACTCTTAGTTTTGAAATATGATTTTCTTTATTTGTTATTTTTAATTCTTTTATTCTTTTGGTTATTTCTTTGTAATTTTCTATATTTAAGTTACTTTTTATATATTTTTTATAATATCTTTTTGCCCCCGAATAATTACCCAGCTTTTCATAGCATATTCCTATTGCAAGATTTGCCCTGTAATAATCAGGTGCCATTTTTATTACTTCTTTAAATACTTTTGCACAATTAACATAATCTTCTATGTGCATATAAAGGGTGCCTTTTTGTATGTATGCTCTTAAATATTGCGGGAATACATCATTTATTCGGGCATATATTTTTAATGCCATTTCTTCTTCTTCAATCATTTCATGTACTAACGCCAATTGCATTTGTATATCGGGATTATCGGGTTCTAATCTGATTGATGATATTAAATATTTTATTCCGTTTTCAAAGTCGCCGTTTATTATATGGCACATTGCAAGCTCTTTTTGTATTTTTATATCATCGGGTGCTATTTTTTCAGCCTTTTTTAAACTGTTTATTGCCTTGGTATAACTGTTTAAATTTTTATATGCCAGTCCTAAACCTATGTATGATGAAGCATTGTTCCTGTTAATAAAAATTGATTTTAAATATTTTTCTACGGCTTCTTTATATTTATTACCGTTTCTTAGACGTTCAGCCTGCTTATAGTAGCTGTATGCAGACTTTTTTACCTGCTTGGTTTTAACATGTTCCGTATTTTTATTCGCCTGTATCCCCAATGAAATATACCCCGTTTTATTATTTATCTTCAATTCTAGAAAATATTATAATTTCGGGATATAGTCTTTAGATTAAACTTTATTGACCTTTAGTTCAATATTCTTTTATGTTATTGATTTTCTGTTTTTACTGCCGATAAAAAAGCATTTAATATATTATCGGGCATTCTTCGATACATTTTTCCGCTTTCGCTGTTTATTGCAACTATTGTTGTTTGGGCTGTTACTCTAAGAGTATTGCTCGATTTTTCATATACCTTATGTTCAAAAGTTACGCTTAACGGTTTCACTTCCGCAATGTGAGTTTTTATTATTATTCTTTCGTTCATTTTTGCTGAAGATTTATATCTTATATTCATTTCTACTACGGGAAAAAGTATGTTATTTTTTTCAAGCGCATCCAGCTTTAACCCCAATTTTTCAACAATTTCAACCCTTGCCGCTTCAAACCATTTTGTATATGCTCCATGCCAGACAACTCCGTATGAATCCGTATCTGCGTATAATATACGAATTTCCTGTGTGTATTCCAATTTTATCCTCTTTCTTTATGTAAATAAATCCTGTATTTTTTCTTGAATATCGGCAGGGTCTAATTCCTGAGTATAAGTGTTTATGTCTAAAGCTATTTGATATAACTTTGCCGCTTCCACTTTATCTCCTTTTAATGCTATCGAACGTGCAAGGTTATAATGCGCCAGTGCGTAATTAGGATTATACTTTTTTGCCGCTTCAAATAATTCTATGGCTTTTTGTACTCTGCCTAAATCATCCAAATATATAACTCCAAGATTGTTATAGGCTATATCATAAGTATTATCATATTTAATTGCTTTTTCATACTCTTTTATAGCTTCTTCCAAATCACCTTTGCCCCAGTATAAATAACCTAAATTACAATGTAATCGCGGATTGTTTGGGGATGTTTCCAATGCCTTTTTGTATATTATTAAAGCATTATCGTATGCACCTTTTTCAAAAAATACATTACCTAAATTTAAGTAAATGTCGATATCTTCAGGATTTAAGTTAAATGCCTGCTGATATGATGAAATTGCAGCATCTAAATTTTGGATGTTTTCTTGAAATATAAATCCTAATGTTTGTGCTACAACACTTGTCCATTTTGGATTTGGATTTAATGTTAATGCTGTTTGGTAATGGTTTATTGCTTCATCTGTTTCTCCGCATAAATATAAATATTGTGCCAGACGGCAGTGAAAATCAGCCGAATACGGCTTTAGTTCTATCATTTTTTTACAGATTTCTATTGCATTTTCAAAATCTCTTACTTCTTCATATAATTGGCACAGATAATAATATGCTCGGATATTCAATGAATCAAGCCATATTGCCATTTTGTATTCACAGATTGCATCTTCATACCGTTTTAATTCATAATATATACAACCTAAATTTATATATAATTCTACATACCCGGGAGCTTTATCCAATGTTTTTCTAAATAAATCAACTACTTCTTGAGTACAACCTTTTGTAAATACAATAATTGATATTTTTAAGAGTATCGGTATAAATTTTAAGTATGATAATTCTCTTAAAACAGATTTCATTGCGTATTTATCAAACGGCAAAGTAATAAATGATGCCAGTAATTTTGTTATTTTTTGATACCAATTTGCTTTATTTGATAATGACAATATACTATATACTAAATAATAAGCTCTTGAAGATTGAAGCGGAGATATTTTTACTGCTCTTTCCGCCTGTTCTTTTGCTTCTATTAAATCACCTTTTTTCATTGCAATTTCAGCAAGCATGAAGTGGGCTTCCGATAGTTTGGAATCATGCTCCAAGGCTAATTTAAAGTAATTTAATGCTTTATCAAGTTCTCGTTTATAGTAAAATGCCATTCCGATTTTATAATAAATTTCTGCCGAATTAACATCACTTTCCAGTGCTCTTTGGTATTCTGTTATTGCTTCATCTGCATATTGCTGAGCTTGATATATGTCTAAATGCTTTTCCATATATAAATCGCCGAGTTTTATATGTAAATTGGCATTATTTTCGTCACTGTTTATCGCACCGCGGCACATATCTATTGCTTTTTGGATTTCACCTTTTTTGCGGAATCTGTCTATTTCTTTATTTAATTTTTTATTTTCAGTTGTTGTTTTATTCATATTCCTATATTGATATTACCATATTATTCCGTCTTTTAACATATAATTCCTGCTTCCGTTAAATGTTTCTTCGGGGCAAGTACGCTTATTACTGCAGGTTTTGAGAAATATTTTTTGGCAGTTTCCTTAATTTCTTCTTTTGTTACTTTTTTTATCTTTTCTATTAATTCATCCTCAAAATTATATCCGATTCCGAGAAATTCATAATATCCTTTTAACACGGATTCAAGCATATTCGTTTCCTGATAAAATTGTCTTTTACCTATTGCATTATTCTTTGCATTTTCCAGCTCTTCATCGCTTACATATTCTGTCATTATTTTAGTTATTTCTTTATCAAATCCCGATATTGAGGTTTTGATATTTTTAGGTTCGGTTCCTATATATACAAAGAAATGTCCGCCTAACGCGCATGGCTCATATACACTTCTTACAGTATATGCCAGTCCTTGTTTCTCTCTTAATTCTAAAAACAATCTTGAAGACAGCCCCGACGACCCCAGTATTGTATTTAACAATATAATTGACGGGTATTCTTCACTATATATTGACGGGAATAACCACCCTTGAAATATTTGAGCTTGATTTGCGTCTTCTTTTTCAACTATTGATAAAGTTTGATTTTCTATTGGGGTTATCTTCTTTCTTTCATCTTGTGAATGTACACTTTTTAAATTGCTTAAATACTTGTTCAGTAATTCTTTTACGGCAGTTTCTTCAACATCACCTATAACACATATATTTTTTCGGGAATTATTTTTTATCTCATTGTATGCGGTTATTATTTCTTCTTTTGTAATTGTATTAATTTCATTTATTATTTCCTGTCTTCCCGTACCGTAGGAATGATTTTTAAATATATTTCTATAATAGTTATCTTGAGCATTAACTTTTGCGGAATCTAAGTCAGCCAAAAACTCGCCTTTTATTTTTTCTGCTTCTTTTTGATATTCTTCAAATGTTGAATTTTCTATGATATCTTCAAAAATTTCAAGTGCTTTTTCTATATCTTCATTTAAACATTGGAGTTTTACTCTTATATAATCCGCTTTCTTTTCAATACATAAGTCAATTGCATTTTCATCAAGATAATTTGCAATTTGTTCTGATGTTCTTGTCTGCGTTCCCTGATACATCAATTGTGTCATTATGTAATAAAGTCCTGATTTTTTTTCATCTTTATTTAGTCCCATATACATTGCAAGCGCAATGCGCGGAGTATTTTTATTCCGTTTTATGAGTGCTTCTATTCCGTTTTTTAATGTATATTTTTCCATGATTAACCTTTTTATTTCTTATATTCTTCGGGCATTAATACTGCAATTACAGCGTGATTTATATCAATATATTCTTTTGCTGTTTTTTTAATATCGTCAGATGTTATTTCATCTGTTATTTTTATATAGTCTTCTACATATTCAAGTTTATCGCATACCGTCATATAAAATCCTATATTTTCCCCGATGTCGGAAACGGTTTCCGAATTTTCCGCAAACCCTGCTTTTAATTTCTTTTTGGCTTTTTTTAATTCGTCTTCGCTTATTCCTTCAGTATACAATTTTATTATTTGAGTTTTTATCTGTTCAATTGCTTCTTCTTTTTTTTCGGGTTTAAAGTTTGCGTCTATAAATATGTTTCCGCCGTCTCTAAAATGATAATAATCGCTTGAAACTATATTAAATATCGGATTTTTTGGCTTTTCTATTAATTCCTGATAAAGTCTTGAACTTTGACCTTGGCCTAATAACAGACATATCATTTCAAGTATGGTTGATGTTTTGATATCACAGGCTTTTGGTCCTAAATATCCGAACATTAAAAATCCCGTATTTATTTTTGAGTATGCTTCCACTATTTTTGTTGTGTTGGTAGGTTTGTCAATTTCATAAATTCTTTTTGGCGCATTAGCACGTCCTTTAAAATCAAATTCACTGCAAATTAACGCTAAAACTTCACTCGGCTCTACATCTCCTACTATTATTGTTGTTATGTTGTTTGGAGTATAGTGAGTTTTATAATAATTAAGCACGGTTTCCCTTGATACTTGAGATATTATTTGCTCGTTTCCGATTACGTCGCGTCTGTATGGATGTGAAGTATATAAATTTTTATTTAACAGATTGTATACTTGAGTCCATGGTTGATCTTTACGCATACGGATTTCTTCTATTACAACATGTCTTTCTCTTTTTGTAGTTATATGCGGGTCATTTATATCAAACGGCGCACCGATTTCATTATCCGGTATAACAGGGTCAAGCATCATATCCGCATGTAAATTAAGCGTATCTTTAAAATTTTTGTCACTGCTTCCTTTTGGTATTGTTACGTAATAAAAAGTATAATCTTTCCATGTCGCAGCGTTTACTATCGCCCCGCGGCTTTCAAGTGTTCTGTCAAATTCTCCCGCTTTATGAGTGCTTGTTCCTTTAAACATTAAATGTTCAAGGAAATGAGATATACCGTTATTTTCATCATCTTCGTTAATTGAACCTGTTTTTACCCAGCTGCTGATGTTTATTAGTCCGCCTTTTTTATACGCAAATACTATTTTATGCCCGTTTTCCCGCTCATATATTTCAACGGGTTTTTCTAAATAAGGATATTCTATTATTTTCTTTTTTATATTTTTCATATTTACCTCTATTATTTTATTAATTGTATCAGATTTTCTGATATTTACATAATTTAATGGCAAGTTTTTTTTTTACCGTTTTTTATTTTATTGAATTTACATTAAGTAAAGGATTTTTTAATGAATATATCTTCGGTATCTTTCGGCTCTTTAATGTGCTTTACGCTTAACGATGGTAAACCTAAAGCACCTGTGCCGGTATTTTTAAAAACAGCATTTAAAAATAATCCTTCTTTAAAAAAATATAATTTACAAGTTGATGAGTATAAGGGTGAACCTATTGATGGTACTGTTTATAATGCCGCTTCCGATTTCTGTTTTAAACTGGATGATATGTATAAAGGGCGGCTTCCTAAAGGATGCAAGAATGTTATTTTAACTCAGGCTGATTTTTACGTTGCTCCGAATAAAACTGAAAAAAGATTTTTTCTGACCGCAGCTACTTATACTGATGAAGATAAAATTCAGAAAGTATTATCAAAAGGGAATACTTTGTATGTTTCCAAGTTTAACGGCGGTAAACTGTTTTAAAAAGATTGTTTAAATCCCTTTGCTACCGCTTCAGCTGCTTGCTCAACGGTTATTCTTTCGTCAATTTCTTTTATGCAGGTTATTGTTTGCGGATTAACTTTTTCATTAAATATTTTTTCAAGCAGTTCTTTATTATAAGAAAATAATATTGACCCGTGTTGAAGTATATACCCTTGAGTCCTGTATTGAGCGGAACCTATCAGCTTTTTGCCCTTATAATTCAAGTCGGCACCTGTTGATAATGACATACAGTAATCATAAGAAGTTTTAACTTTATTCCCGCCGCCTATTGTTAATTCAATATTAAGATTTTTAAACCCTAATGTTAGGGCGCTCGAGATTTCTTTATACGATTTTATTACGCTTTCCCCGTTTTTAAGCATGGCAGCAGGACATATAAAAGCGTATGTTAATTCATCATCATGAAATAGTCCCCTGCCTCCTGTCGGGCGTTTTACTATATCAATTCCGGTTTGTATGCAGTATTGTTTATTTATATGTTCTTCACTTTGATTTCTGCCTATGGAAACACATTTTGGCTTCCAGCCGTATAATCGTAATACTGCTGATTTATTTTGACCTTTTATTGCATCTTCCAACAATTTGCGGTCAATTTCCATATTCTCTATGCCGGAATATTCTTTATATTTTATTATTTTAATCATATTTATATTTTATTATATAAAATTTATAAGGCATAACAGTTTTGCAATAGAAAATAAATGATGTTAACATTTAAGTATTATGTATAAAAGTTGTCATTTAATACAACATGGTTTATGTTTTTTTAATGATAATCTGGCAGCGTGCTGTTTTTCGCCCGTTGATCAGATAGATGGTCAGCTTCCTCCTTTAATTTACGAAAAATATTGGGGCGAAATTATACCGGTGGATGAACTTTTTAAACGCATGGATAAATATGCCGATGTTTTTAAAAACGGTGGTTGCCCGAGAGAATGCAAAAATTGCTATAAAATAGAAGAAAAAGACTGGGATAATAAACGTTATATTGACCAGATTACCATTACTCATTTTTCTATGTGTAATGCCGATTGTATTTATTGCACAAATAATCACGAGTTGTGGGAAAGAACCTCTAATACTTACAGTATTGTTCCTGTTTTAAAATATTTTCAAGAACAGGGAATAATAAAAAAAGGCTGTGAGCTGCATATAGGCGGCGGTGAGTTTACAATTTACCGTGAATGCGATGAACTGTTAGAACTTTTTGCAATTAATAATTATGCAAGAGTTTTTGTTCCGACTAACGCAATAAAGTATTCTCATAACCTATTTAGGGCTATGGATGAAGCTAATACATATATTATTGTTTCACTTGATAGCGGAAGCCGAAATACATACAAAAAAATTAAACGTGTTGACGCTTTTGACCGTGTTATGGACAACTTAAAAAAATATGCTGCAACCGAAAAATCTCGTGAAGCTATAAGGCTTAAATATATTATTGTTCCTACTTATAATGATAATATCGGCGAATTTAAAAAATTCCTTAAAATAGCAAAAAAACTCGGGGTTAGAAATCTTATCATTGACATAGACGCAAGATATTCACGTATAAATAATTATAAAATTGATGATTATTTTGTTAATTTGGCAAAAAGAATGAATGATATTGCCATTAAACAGAATTTTACAACGGAGTTTTATTCGTTCTTCTTCCAAAATACCAACAATAAAGAATTTAAGAAGGATAATTTTATAACCCGATTTATAAAATCAATTAAATTCAAGTACTTTGATAAAGAATTAAAAGAATTATATATACATCATCGCTACGGCGCAAAAAGGTTTAAGTATTAATTCAGATTATTTTTTTATTTCACTGTTATTCTATTCGCAACACATAAATATCATTATTTATACTTTTCAAAAATTTTTTAACATACTATTTGTAATTAATAAAGAAACATCGTATTATAAAAATATGAAAATATGTAATAATTTAAATACTTCAATATGCTTTAATTATAAAGAAATAGGAATAACTTGGTGTACCTTAACCAACGCAAATAACGGCTTAGGCTGGCCTAAAATTCCTGATGAAGTGTTTGACGGAAAACAAATTGATTGGGATAAATTTTTTGATTTTAGAGCAAGAGAAATTGAGTCGATAAAAAATTCTACTGCGCGTAAAGAATGTGTAAATTGTCAGCAAATTGAAGATAAGGATTTTGTTGACGACAGAAAAATTCATTATATCCTGCTATCGCCTTGGCAGGTTTGTAATTCCGATTGTATATATTGCCTCGGACATGCTCAGCCGAGAGATAAAAAATCTTCAGGCTATGATGAATTTTATAAAGAATATGTTGAACCTTATGATATGCTTGAAATAATTAAGGATATGATTAAAAATGACGTTCTTGCTTCCGATTGTGAAGTAGATTTTGCAGGCGGAGAACCTACTTTATATCCTAAGTTTGACGATATTATTAACTTTTTAGTTGATAACAATTATAAAAATATTATTATTCATACAAATAATATTCAGTACTCTAAGGCAATCGAGCGAGGTATAAAAGAAAACGCCATAAGTCTTATGATTTCAATTGATGCAGGTACTAAAAAATGCCATGAACAGGTGAAACGTGTTAAATCTTATGATAAAGTTTGGCATAATTTTAAAAAATATTCCAAATCAAAAAAGAAAGATTATTCTAAAAGGCTCTGTACAAAATATGTAATTGTTCCGGGGGTGAATGATACAAAAAAAGAACTTGAAGAATTTATTAAACAATCTTGCAAAAACGGAGCCACACAGGTTGCTTTAAATGTATATAATCAGCTTTTAAATGAAATGAATTATGAAGATAATCTGCTTCATCACCTTGTTGAATTGGCTGATTTTTGGGTGCAAAAAGCTAAAGAAAATAAACTTTCTTATATGTTTTTCCCAAATATTGAATTTGTTTATCAAAAATTAAATTTAAATTTGCCTTAACTAATTAATTTTAAAGCATATTTGTTGATTATATATTCTGTTTTATCCCATGTTAACAATTTTATTCCCTTTTCTTCACATAATTTTTTCATGTGAAGATATAAACTCCCATAGTGAGCAGGCAAAGGAGTTTCATCTAAATTTGTAAACATAACATATTTGTTATCTATCATAAATTCAATATTGCTTATTCCGATATCAGACATTAAGTTTACAAATTTTGTTATTTCTTCCTGATTATCATTTATATGTTCTATAACAATGTATTTAACTATAATTCTATTCGGGAATTTACTCTTTGCATATTTTCTTAAATTCTCAACCGAATCTTTAAATTTATCAACTCTTTTTAATTTGTAATAAATTTCCGCTGTTGCGCAGTCAAGAGAGGTTGTATATGTAGTAAGGTTTTTATCTAAAAGCTCTTTTACAATCGGCTGGTAGATTATATTATTTGAAAGGATGTAAAATTCTTTGAGTCCGTTTTTTAAAAATTCTTTTACCATAGGTTTAAATTCTTTCAAAACGGATATATCTCCGCCTTGTATACTGACAAATAAATTATCCCTATCAAGTAAATCCTGTTTATATAACGCTTTTACCAGAGGAACAATATCATAGTAATCACTTTTTCTTACTTTAGTATCAATTTTACCTTTTGAATGAAACATCCTTGCGCAATATATACATCCGCAATTGCAGTGGGTCCAGTGGCTTATATTTATTGTATTAAACTTCGGTAAAATTATATCCGTTGATTTTCGCTCGCGCAGAAAAAAACATCCTTTGCAAGGTGATTTTTCAATATCTTCTTCGTTTAAGAGTTTGAACGCATCGGTTTTTACTGCCCGAAAAGAATCCCAATCTATTTTTTCTCCGCGGTAGTTATCATAATATATCGGACCTATCTGACCTGTACAGCAAGACATAATTCTGTCATGGAAACAAGATAAAACATTATTTAATTCATCACAAAAGTACTGCTTCATTTTTTCCTGTCTATAAATTTAAAACCAAGGCTCTGTCATAAAATTCAAATGCAATTTTTTCCTGCTCGCAGCGGCTTCTTATATACCGTAATAAATCTTTTACATACTCCGGTACTTCACCATTTTGACGAACAAACCATTTTTCTTCTACATCCGCTATTAAATATTTGACTTCTAATTTGTTTATACAAAGGTCAAGCCATTTGTCTATTTCTTCTTTTGTATCATTTACGTTAGGAATAATTATATATTTAACCCCTAAAGATTTCGGATGATACTTCGCTGCTGATTTTGCGTATGCTTTTATGTTTTTACAAACATCATTAAATTTATCAACTTTTTTTACTTTTTTAAATATTTCTCTGGTGCCTGCGTCAAGGGATATTACTATATGAATATATACATCTTCTGTTTGTAGTACTTTTGCAGCCATTTTGCTGTATTTTATTCCGTTTGTGTAAAGAGCAAATTGCTTATTTCCGTATTGAGCAAAAAGTTTTATTATATCATCAAACTTCTTTAATATTACCGGTTCTCCCATTGCAAATGATATATGAGCTCCGGGCGCTTTTTCCAAATTATATATTTTTTTGTTTAACATTTCTTTGAATAACGGAAATATATCATAAGGCTTGTAGGTTCTGTGCTCCAGAATTTCTTGATAGGAAAAACAGTATATACAATTCGCATTGCATTCGTTTGAATGCCCTATCCATATCATATCAATGTAATTATCAAGGTCTGATAAAAATTGTTCTTCGGAATTTTCATCAAATTCTTCTATCCAATGACAGCCTTGGCAAAATGGCGGGATATCTCCATTTCGCATGTTTTTTACAAGCGTATTTTTTATTTCAAATACTTTATCCCAATCTGCTTTATCTTTTGGTCCTGCGTAGGGGATTATGTAATTATTGTTTCTTTCTTTTGGTGAATGTATAGAAAGATGGCAATGTCTAAAACAATCATAATGTATATATAAGCCGTGTGCTAAATATCTGCACCTGTACATCTTTCCCATAATATCCACACCTCTTAAATTAATTATATCATAACTAAATATTTTACAAGATTTTGAAGTATTTTAATAAAGTGATAATATTTATTTATGAAATATAAAAGTTGCCGATTATTAGAACATGGAATTTATATTTATTTAGACCCCGGAACACAGCAACTGTGCGCAGGACACTGCTGTAATAGCGACCATTTGGAATTTAATGACAGGTTATATATTTACCCTGATTTAAAAAAGGAAAATTTAAATTGGGACTACGTTTTCTCCGAGAAACGAAAATTAAGAGAAAATGCAAAAAAAGGAATTTATCCTGTTCAATGTGAGGGCTGTTTTGAGCTGCAAGAGCGCAATTGGGATGATGAGGATTACATTAATCATTTAACGGCAGCGCATATAATGAAATGCAATTCACGCTGTATATACTGTCCGACGGGAAGAATAGAAGAATGGCATAATAGAGAACAGGATGTTGACTTAAAACCTTTTGTGGAAGAATTATTAAGTAAAAATTTGTTGAAATTTAACGGTTCGCTTAGATTTGTTGGCGGCGAACCTACTTTAATGAAAGAGTTTGATTGGCTCGTTGATTTATTTTCTGCTCATAATGTGCCTGAAATATATGTTCCGACTTCAGGGATAAGGTTATCTAAAAGTCTTTGTAATGTTTTAGAAAAAGTTGAAAGTGCCGCAATTGTTGCAAGTATTGACTCGGGTTGTGCCGATACATTTGAAAAGATAAAAGGTACAAAGTTTTATGACCTCGTTATGAAAAATATGAAAACATATCTAAATCATGCCCGCTTAAAAAACTTTGTAATATTAAAATATATTCTTCTTACAGGCTATAATGACAGTGCAAAAGAAATTGATATGTGGCTTAAAAACTGTGCGGATATGGGTATTGTTGAAGTTCAGTTTGATAGTGAACATTCCGTTTCATCTTCTGAAAATTGCGAAAATAAAAAATATATAAATCGTACAATAAAAATGCTGAAATACGCTGAGCTAATAGCAAAAAAATATAATATAAAAATTACTTCATTTTTAGCTTTTATGAATAGAGCCAAAAATATATATGAAAAACAATTAGATTTTTATAATAAAAATAAAGACACATTTATTGACTTAACCGCCCCACATATTGATTTTAACAAATACTATAAAGACCTTTATATCAATATTGATAAAGATTTTAACCATCTTGAGGATATAGATAAACTTATTCAAGATGACAGATTTTCACCTTTGCGCAGAGCATTTTTAACTTCCGATTATAAAGAGATAACAAAATCGCCGAATTTTAAAAAGGCAGTTATTACACTACTAAGACTTGGATTTGATCTTACTTTTGAAACAAAAATATATAATAAAATCATAAAAGAAATACTGAAAACAAGTAATTCCGAAATAAAAATAAAAGGATTTCATTTTCCTTGGATTATTGATAAAAATGAAATTTTAGGTAAACTGATGTAACTATTTTTTATTTCCGAAAATAAAATGCAATTCAGAAAGCAGTCTTGTCATAGGTGATACTTTTCGGCAATTGTAAACCTTATTTTCAATAATAGCATCAGCCCAAGGCTCTAATTGAAGCTCAAAACCAAGTTTTTTTGCCTGCTGTTCAAAATATGAATACGCTTTAATAACGGATGATTCTATTACTTGATTTTTTGTTGTATCCATTTTGCTTTCATGGTGGTTAACTGCTCTTGCAACAGTTTTCACTCCTGCAGTTTTGCAGATTTCAAAAAATTTATCTATTTCTTTTTTATTATCGTTTACGTTCGGGAAAATAATATATTTTAACTTTACCCTGTTTGATTTATCTGCACTTTCAGAAATATATTTTTTTATTGTTTCAATTACTTCATCGAATTTATCGACTCTTTTAATTCGTTTATAAGTTTCACGGCAGCCGCAATCAAGCGAGATACAAATGGTATTGTGATTATCTGCCTTTAACATTTCGCTTATAACAGGCTCATATTTTATTCCGTTCGTTAAAACTTCCATGCGGCAATTTTGCGATAAAAGAAGTTTAACAATGGCGGGAAATTCCTCAAGCATAGTCGGTTCTCCGCCCATAAAAGCTATAAAAGAATCTTGATTTAATCTGCCTTGATTTATTAATTTCTCGATAATTGGCAGAGAATCATAATCATCACTCTTTTTTACTCCGTCATGGAAGTCTGAACCTACGGAACAGTAAAAACAAGCCGCGTTGCAATGCTTCCAATTAAATACGGTTATTTTAAATATTTTACCGTCAAACTCTTTCCAATCCTGCTCTTTAAGTTCAGGACATAACTTGCAGCGCTCGGGGATTATTCCCTGTTTCATTTCTGCAATAATTTTTAATCTGCGCGCTTCATTTTTTTCAAATGCATTTTCTTCACTGTAATGTATATATTCAGGTCCTTCCCATACTTCATTACAGTATTTAAACCCGTTAAATCCTAAATCTATACTTCCTAATATATGGTTACAGCATTTATATTGCATTTTTTACTCCCGTTATTTACATTATACCAAAATCAAGTATTTTATTATATATTTTTATTTAGAGGTATTTATGAGCGAAAATTATGCAATTTGCACATTTCCTTTTAACGCCGCACAAATAAGCATGCAAGGTGAGGTATTCGTCTGCTGTCCTCCGTGGTGTAATAATTATTCTTTCGGTAATATTTATGAACAATCTTTTGATGAAATATGGAATGGGGATAAAGCAAAGGAATTTCGCAGACAGTTTATTAATAATGATTATAAATATTGTAAACTTGATTTATGCGTTAAAGATTGCGCTCAAAAAATAATTCCTTCAGAAACTGTTGAAAAACCAAAAACTTTTATATTCTGCTATGATACGATATGCAATGTAAAATGTATCTTTTGCCGCAGCTGTCATCAAAATCAGGATTTATCATACTTTGATGAAAATATGGATGAGATAATCTCAAATATGCTTGAAAATGCCGAAAATGTTGTATTGTCAGGAGTTGGAGAGGCTCTGTTCAGTCCGCATTCAAGAAAACTTATAAAACGAATTTCCGAGATGTTTCCTAATATTAAATTTTCGCTTATTTCTAATGGGATTTTATGTGATGAAAAAAATTTAAAAGAACTCGGGATAATTGATAAATTGCTCTCAATAACTGTTTCACTCCATGCCGTAAAGAAATCAACTTATGACAAACTTGTTAAAAACGGTGATTTTAACAAAGTTATGGAAAATTTAAAATTTCTGTCCCAACTAAAACAAACAGGAAAACTTGACAGATTTATATTGAATTTTGTTGTAACTGCTTATAATTACCGAGAAATGAGCGATTACATAAAAATGGCTGAAAAACTCGGCGCCTCTGTCGGCTTTTTGGAACTTTTAAAACTTGAAACAAATGAAGATGTATATGAAGAACTTAATATATTTAACGAAAATCATCTTAAATATAATGATTTCGTAAAAGTTATGAAAAACCCTATATTCCGCTCGGGTAAATGTACAATTAATGATACAATGCTTAATTTAAAACCTGTTAATTTTATTAAATCTTTAAAAAACAGATTTTTAAAATAAGTTTATAATATAATATTTTTATAAGATTTTACGAGGGAAAAAAATGGCATATTTATCATGTGAATTTGTTGAAAACGGAATGTGTTTTATATATGACGCTGCTGTTTTATGCTCATATTCAATGTGCATGAAATTTGAAGCAATAAAAATAATAGAAAATTATAAAGGTGAATTATTTGATTGGGATAAAATAAGGCAAATTAAGCAGGAATACCGTGACAGATTTGCTAAAAATGATATACCGCCTATTTGCCAGGGCTGTCCCAGTTTAAAAGTTAAAGACTGGGCAGGGGATATGCAATTAAAGTATATTCTTATTAATCACTGGGAAAACTGTCCGCTCGATTGTATATATTGCCATACTCATGAACGTAAAAAAGAACTTAATAAAATGAAACCGTGGAAAATCCTCCCTGTTTTAAAAGACGCGCTTAAAAATAACATGTTAAGTTATGAAGGGAATGTTAATATTACAGGCGGAGAGCCTACGGTATTAAAAGAATTTCCCGATTTAATGAAATTTTTCTTGGAAAAAACCAATATTTTCATTATGACAAATACGGCTGCTATTGATTATTCAAAGTGGATTAGAAAAGCTATCGAACTTAGACGTTCTGCGCCTACAATATCACTGGACGCAGGAACAAGGGAAACTTATAAGAAAATTAAAAATGTTGATTGTTTTGATAAAGTTATAAAAAATATTAAAAAATATCAAAAGGGCTTAGACCCTATCAGAAACAGTTTAATCGGATTAAAATATATTTTTATCCCCGGGTATAATGATACTTTGGAAGAAGTTCAAAGCTGGCTTAAAATAGTGGAAGATTTAGGTATAACAAATCTTCAATTAGAACTAGAACATCACTGGTATGAAAAAAATAAATACTGCCCCGATAATGTTAAGGAATATATTGAACTGGTGGTTCAATATGTTCATAAACACAAATGCAACTTATCATACAGAGAAATTCTTACAACTTGCGGGTATACAGAAGTTATAAGATATATAGATAACGGCAGGTAATATGACCCGGAAGCACATATATTGTCCAAACCCTTATATCTTAGCTGAAATAATGCCGTTTGGGAACGTATATCCTTGCAGTTGCGGCTGGATTAAAGGATATTCTTTCGGTAATATTTTTGAAGAGTCTTTTGATGAAATTTGGAACGGGGATAGGGCAAAAGAATTCAGACAAAAACTTTATGATAATGATTTTTCGCTTTGCCCGGGATGTCAAAATCTAGAAATCCTGCAAGATATTCAAGACGATAAGCCTAAACTTATTTCAGAGCCACCTGAACGTATATTGCTTGGTTTGGATGAGTTTTGTGATGTTAAATGTATTTTTTGCAGAGCGGAAAATTATAAAATTAATCCTAATCTCATTCCTAAGGATAAAGAAGATAAACTGCTTGAAATACTAACTCCGTGGCTGAAAAATGCTAAGTATGTCAAGACAAATGCGGTCGGAGAAGTCTTTGCAAGTAAAATTTCAAGAGATTTAATTAAAGATATTGCGATTAATTTCCCTGATATAAAGTTTGAAATAATAACAAACGGGATAAAATGCACCAAAGAAAATATCGAGCAATTAAATCTTACAAACAGAATTTCAATGATGACGGTATCTCTGCATGCTTTCAAAGAAGAAACATATAATAAAATAGTTAAAGGCGGAAATTATAAAAAAGTTATTGAAAATCTTCATTATCTGGCAGAACTTAAAAAATCCGGACAAATAGAAAGATTTGAGCTTCATTATACTGTTACAAGCATAAACTATAAAGAAATGCCTGATATGATAAGGTTTGCACGTATGCTTGGCGCAAAAATCAGATTTTTAGGTCTTGACTGCTCAAGGGACTTAGAAGAACTTTATAAAAAAATTAATATTCAAAATAAAGAACATCCGTTATATAATGATTTAGTCAAAATTGTTCATTCAAAAGAATTTCTGGAGTCAAAAGATATTGTTATTCAAGGCTGGGAGTATTTTACGGGACTGGAAAAAATTTCAATTTTTAATAAACTTTTAAACAAATATAAGAAAGGGTTATAACGATGAAAGAAAAAATTTTGAAAATTTTTAAAATAACTGTAATTATTATTGCAATTTTGTTAATAATAAATTATGGAATATTCTTATATGGGGTATTTAAAAATCCTTTAAAGTTCTCCTCGGTTTCAGCATTAAAAAGAAAAAATTTTTCTGTGGAAAACTTAATGAATGAAGATTATAGAGAACCGTCCGGATTAAATTATAAAAATAAAAAATCAATAATCGTTTTTGGTTGCGGATATGCTGAAGGTGTTGATTTAAATGATGATCAAACATTTGAAAAAAAATTATCTGATTATTTAAAAGTTCCGGTCTATAACAGGGGATTTGGTGCCGGGTTTATTCAACATGCTATTTTGCAGGTCCAAAGCGGAAAAATTGATGATATTATTAAAAACAGTTCTACGGCAATATATATTATAGCTAATAAGAAAGATTTTATAAGATTAAAAACATATCCGAGTAATTTATTTGATCCACAATTTGTATATTCAAAAGAACTTTATCCTGTATTTAAAGACAAAGATGATGATTTAGTTTTAATTAATTCTAAATTCCCTTCAGTTTCGGGAAATATATTTAGCCGATTAATTACTAAAGTTTTCTATAAGAACTTTTATGAAAAAATTTATTCGGATTTAGAAGAATTGACAATTATACATTTAGAAAAATTAAATGAAGAATTGAAAAAACTCAATCCTAACATTAAATTAGTTGTATTAATGTATTGTGAATCAGGTGATATGAAACAATTCAATAAGGCATTAAAAAAAGGTGGAATTACCGTTTTATATGTAACAGAATTGACTGAATTACCTATGAATGAATTATTATCTGATGAATACCAAACTAAACAGTATAAGCATCCGAATGAAAAGGTTTGGAATCTTTTAACACCTGCTATTGCTAAAGAATTAAAGAAATTATAAAAATAGTCTAAAAATATTCTATCGGCACATTTATAAATATATGTGCCGATATTTTATATTTTTTGCCAATTAATTAGTATTATAATACAATTTAATTATGAGTAAAATATGCGCACATCCTTTTAAAAGTATTCAAGTACAAAATACAGGTGAAATATATTGTTGCTGCTGCTATTGGACTGATTTTTATTCATTCGGAAATATTTTTGAACAGACATTTGATGAGATTTGGAATGGAGAAAAAGCAAGAGAATTTCGCAAACAGTTTATTGAAAATAATTATAAATACTGTAAATTAAATGTTTGTGATCCTGCATATTCTGATATTACACCTCAATACGAAGCACCGTATCCGAAACGTATTGAATTCAGTTATGACAGGCACTGTAATGTACGCTGTATATTCTGCCGAAAAGAAAAAAATAAAGAAGAAGAAGAATTTAACAGGCAGAAAGAAAAAAGAATTGAAGATAATTTTGACAAGATATTTACGCCTGTTATTGAAAAAGCTGAACTTGTGGAACTTAATTCCGCAGGAGAACTTTTTGCAAGCAGGCATTCAATTGAAATATTAAAAAAAATTATTAAAATTAATCCCGATATTAAGTTTGGTGTTATATCTAACGGAATATTATTTACTAAAGAAACAACTCAAAAACTCGGACTTGAAGAGAGGTTAGATTATGCAATAATTTCAGTTCACGCTGCAAGCGAGAAAACATACAATAAACTTGTTGAAAGGGGCAATTTCAAAGCGGTTATCGAAAATGTTAAATATTTATCCGAATTAAAAAAACAAGGGAAAATAAAAAGTCTGCAGCTTAATTTTGTTGTTACTTCTTTAAATTATAAAGAAATGAAAGATTTTGTTAAATTTGCAATTGATATGGACGGAACCGCATTTTTTATTAACTATCACAGGCAAATTGACTCTGATGAACTTGAAAATAACTTAGATATTACACGGGAACAACACCCTAAGCATAATGAACTGGTTAAAATTCTTTCTGATCCGATTTTCAATAGTGAGCATTGTTTTGTTAATGATTATCTTAAAAATTTAAAGCCTGTTAAATTTCCCTTATTTCAGACAATAAAAAATTTACTTAAAAAATGAGCCTTTATCTAAAATCTCTTTAACGTATTCCCAGATATTTGCTTCAATGTTGTATTGTGCGCATTTTTCTTTATAAAACTTAAATAAATCGTAATAATAATCAGGGATTTTAAATTCTCCCTCAGAAACAAATTCGCTGTCGCATTGGTCTATCATTAATTCGGAGTTTGTAATACCGATTTCGTGCATAAGTTCAATATATTTTGTTAATTCTTCCTTGTTATCATTAACTCCGCGGACAAGTATATATTTTAATCTTAACAGAATTGGCAGTTTTACGTATTTTTTTAAGTTTTCTACAACATCATCAAATTTATCAACGGTTTTAATTTTTTTAAATGTTTCACGGCATCCTGAATCTATTGAAATATTTACATCGACAAATGTTTTGCTTGCAATTTCCGCAATTTTAGGAAGATATTTTATACCGTTGGTTGCTATTTCAACTCTTTTAACTCCGTTTTTCATAAAAATATCTACAAGCGGTTCAAACTCATCTAAAACAGATACATTCCCGCCCTGAAAATGGACATCAAGCTCTTTTTTATCAATAATATCCTGCCTGTAACATTCTTCTATTATAGGTAATAAATCATAATAGTCGCTTTTTTTTGATTTTAATACTATTTTTCTTTGTGATAAATACTGTTCACAGCAATATATACAGGAGCAGTCGCATTGTTTAAAGTGTTTTACTATTATTAAATTAGCTTTAGGCAGTTTGCTAAATCTGCTGATTAATAACGGTTTGGGATTTTCCTGCTCATGAAGGTCAAAGCAATCTTGGCATTCAGCGGGGATTTTACCCTCATCAAGCATTCTTATAAGAGAATTTCTTTTTTTTATAATATCTTTTACATGCTTTGGAGAGGGAATATCAATAGATGGACCTGTTCTTGTTGCACAGCAGTAAAAGACTTTAAGTGCGTCAAAATTTAAAGTTTCATTTAATCTTTTGCAATAGTACCTTTTTTTCATAACTTCATTATATAATAATTTTATGAATATTTTAAATCTTTTTAAATCTAAAAAATCATATATGTGCCCGTTATTGAATAATAATTTGCACTTTACCTCAAGAAATACCTTAGAACCATGTTGTAGTGCAAATATAGGTCCTGCTTTAGTCAGTAATTTATCAGAAAAAGACTCAATCAAAGAATTTATAAAAGCAAAAAAACACTATATTGAAATGTTTAAATCCGGTAAAATTCCTGCTGCGTGCAAGGATTGTGTGCATATTGCCGAATATAAAAAGCAAAGTGATTTTAGAATTAATAAAATTACGCTTAACCATTATACTCAGTGTAACTGCGCTTGTATATACTGCACGCAGGGAAACAGGTCTTTTGAAAAAATTAAGGAAGATGAAAATAAACCTGTTTTATATGATGTTTTAAAATTTATTAATGAGCTTTATGATAATAATTTAATTGACCGTGAAAAGTTATATATTGATTTCCAAGGCGGAAATATATCCTGCCTTAAAAATCATCAGGAGATTATTGATACTTTTTTAAATCGCGGGGTAGGTACTATATACATTCCGACAAATAATATTGTCTATATGCCTGTAATAGAAAAACTTTTAGCTTCAAAAAAAGGAGAACTTTGCACCGCACTTGATTCAGGCTGCAGTGAAACATACTTAAAAATTAAGCAGGTTGATAAATTTGATAAATCAGTAGAAAATTTAAAAAAATATATTGAAAAAGCCGGCGCAGACTCTATCATAATTAAATATATTATTGTGAACGGATTTAATGATAATATGGAAGAAATCGTTAAATTTATGAATTTAATGCTTGAAATTGGAATTAAAATCATTGTTGTTGATATTGATTATCGAGATATTATTGATAAATCATATACAATCCCCAAACATTATTATGATATTGTTAACTATGTAAAAAAGACCTGCATTGAACATAATATGGATTTTGGCATGCCGCCTTATACCCAAAGAGTTCTTGAACGCGGATTTTCAATAAAGTAGCTATTAGTATGTTTCGTGGTTAAATATTTGCATATAGTTCTTTAAAAATTTTTATTAAATGTTATTTTCTTTTTAAAATACTTCAAATAGTTAATCAATATTTTGTATTTTGGTATTGGTTTTAAGTTTTTAAATATATTTGGTATTCTTATACCATTTTCCGAATAACGCTTTATGCAATCATTCATTATTCTTACAAAGTCATTATAGTGACGGTGATATGGCTGAAAAACCATATATTCTTCACAATTTTTATTCATTTTAATTGAATTATTTTTTTTCCTGTATTCCCATATTAACGGAAAAACATCATTTTTGCGGGCAAATTCAATGAAATCCGGTATCTCTTTATAGTTAAGTGAGTTAACTACAAAAATTAAAGATACAATCGGAACAATTCCTTTCTTTTTTAATTCAAATATATATTGAAGATTTTTCATTACAATATCATAATTTGATCCTCGCATTATTTTTTCAAAGGTTGTTTTTTTAAGGGCGTGTATTGATATGTGAATACAAGCAATTCTATTTTCAATTCCAAGCGATTTGACAAAAGTTTCATTAAATAGTAAAGCGTTAGTAAGTAAATCAAATTTTAAGTTTGGACATTCTTTGGCAGCTTTTTTTATTATCGATTGAGAATGTTTGGAATAGGTTACTTCGCCAACCGTAGTTATAGCGAGTATTTCGGCAGATTTTAATGCCGGAATTAAAATTGTATCTATTAGTTTATTCCATTTTTCTTCATTTTCAAATTTTTCTTTATAATCTCTGCAAAATAAGCATTTTATGTTACAAGAGTTATCATAAGAAAATCTTAATGCCTTGGGATAGGCAGGACGGGGTGATAAATTTATTTTTCCATATTTAAAATCTTTATAACAAATATCATTATTACACAATGAATAATCATTATTTAGTAATTTTTGTCTTAACTCAATGGCTTTATCTGAATACCATATTTCATCAAATGAGCTTACTTCAAATATATTTCCTATGTAATAATCTTCTTTAAAATAGTCAGGACAACAAGTATAAACTCTTCCGTCGGAATATATTTCACATTCACAAAATGGTTTCTGACAGATAGAAAAATCATTTTCTTTTGCTATATTTTCCATAATTTACTTCTATTGAAATCATATAATAAAAATTATATTGCTATGATAGAAATTTATCAAGATTATTGTATTTTTGGAATTTTTCAGCAATCATAAAATAAGTAGGAAGTTCAACTTTATATTCTTTGGCAAGTTCAATTACAATGAAAAACAAAAATTCAATCTCTGATTTTTTGCCTATTTTCATATAATTTAAAATAGAAGAATAAACATTTGCGTCATCACGTTCTTTATATATTTCAAAGTTAGAATAATATTCTTCAAGAAAACAATCTCGTACGTATATTTTCATAGCCTTAGCCAGTATTAAAAGCTCACTGCAAAGTTTTTTAAATGTTTCTTCTTTTTCTCCGGTTATCTGATGAGCATTTATATCATAATAAATACAACAGGCTTCAAAAGGTGAACGTGTGATAAGCCGTTCAAAAGCCAGTGTAGAAAATTGCTTTTGGGGTATTAAATGAGTATCCATACCTGTTTGAGTAAAGTCATCTTTTATTTGATTAAGGATTGAAATATCAATGGTATTGCGAGGCGTAAATTGAAACTCAACGTATTCACGCTGTTGCAGGTACTCAACATCTTCTCGGTTGTACCATCTACATTTGCCTACAAATACAGAATCAAGTAATTGCGAATTTTTAAGTTTTTTACTTAAGGCATACCCTATACCAAATCCGTTAGCGATAGAGGTGACAACTGTTTTTTTGTGTGAAACCCGTTCAATAAAAGGAATTACCGATAAAATATCCGGTGTTCTGATACATAATATTATAACATCAGCTTTTTTTTTATACTGTTCTTGAGTTTGTATTTTTACTTTATATCTTTTGTCTCCTTTTACATTTGATATAAGCCTAATTCCGCCTTTTTCCTTTGCTGTTTTGATTACAGAGTCATATTTGGAAATAAGTGTAACATCTTTTCCGGCAGAGTGCAAAAAACAAGAAAAAGTTGCTCCTGTTGCGCCTGCCCCAATTATTAAATATTTTAATTTCTTTTTAAATAACATATTCTATTGCTTAAGTATATTCTTTATATTTTCGGAAACAATTTTATCCTGATTATTAAGATTTAGTGATAATGCCTTATCTATATCAATCTGAGCTAAATTCTTAATGTTTTTATTTAAATATATACCGCTGCGCATAATATAATAATGACCGCACTCGGGTTCCAGTTTAATTGCTTCGTTTATTGTTTTTATTGCGTCATCAAATCTGCCCATTTTGGTTAATATATCGGTTTTTACATCATAATTTGCAGCATTATTTATATCCTTAATTAAGAATCGGTTTATAATTTCGATTGCTTTTATCGGACTATTTATTTTTAAATACATATTTGCATAATCATCTAAATGACCTCTGTCATAAGGGGGATAATTAAAAACTTTTAAAACTTCTACATAATCATCGTCCGATAAAACTCCTTTTAATAGGGAATAAGCCTTTTCGTTGTCGGTTTCACTGTCTTTGTCATATAATAATTCTTTAATTTCGGCACGTTCTATATAAAAAATAAAGTTATCGGATTTTATTTCAATAGCTTTATTTATATTATTCATAGCTTTTTTCAAATCATTTAAAATTTTATATATTATTGATATGTAAAAATAATATAATGCAGTTTTCTCATCATTTTTTGATAACTTTGACATCGCCTTTTTATATAAATTCAGGGACTTTTTATAATTCATATCTATAAAAGATATTAGTGCTTCATTTTCTAATTCTTCAGCTGTTTTGTTTTTAAATATAGAAAAAAACATGATAATATATCTCCTTTTTTATTATTTTACCACAATTTAAATAAATGATAATTTATCATACTTTTTAAAATATATTTTGTTTGAGATACGGGAATATCATTTAATAAATTCCAAAGCCTGCGCGGACGGAAATAAAAAGACCAGTATGCCTTTTGAATTGTTCGTAATATTTTTTCTTCCGTTAAATTATCAGGTATCCAGTCAGGTTTTGAGATAAATGAATGTGAATAATCAGTTTGACAGGTTTTGTGCATTTTTTTATATAAATCTGACCCGGGCAGTATTCTTAATGCAAAAAATCCGGCTCTGTCCAATTTACTGTGTACTGCATAGTCTACCGTCTTTTTCATTGTTTCTTGTGTTTCCCCGGGAAGTCCGAAAATAAAGTTACCCTGTGTTATCATGCCGGCTTCATGGGCTAAATTTATTGACATATCAATTTGTTCAATTGTTTCGCCTTTTCGAACATTTTTTAATATTTGATTATCTGCTGATTCAATACCGAAATCTATTAAGTAGCACCCTGATTTTTTCATCAGTTTTAAAACTTCTTTATCCACTTTATCTGCTCTAACTCCGTTTGGAGTTGACCAGTTAATTTTTATGTTGTTCTCAAGCAGTGCATTACATAATTCAATAATATAATCACGTTTTAGCGTTAAATTATCATCGGTAAATTGGAGTTCTTTAATCCCGAGTTCTTTTATTTGGAATTTAACCTCCTCAATTACGTTAGCTACGCTTCTTTGTCTTATTCCTTTATAGAAGTTATTAGATGAGCAGAAAGTACATCTTGATGGACACCCTCTTGAAGTCATTACAATGCCTATTGGGTTACCGCGTGCAATAACTGCATGAGGTGAATGCGGGTATGATGCAGGCGGCAGCGCTTGCCAATCAGGCATTGGAATAGTGTCTAAATCCATTACGGTTTCTGCTTTTAAAATTGGATTTCCGTCTGCCAGGGTATTATCATCTTTTAAATCTTCAAGTGTGTAAACACCTTGTATATTCCTATAATTAAGATTGTTATCCAAAACCTTTCTTATGGGAATTTCGCCTTCTCCTGCCACGACAAAATCAGCTTTTGAGTCTTTTAATGTGCTGTATGGCATAAAAGTCGGATGAACCCCGCCTAAATGTACAATGTAATTTTTCTCTTTTATAGCTTTTATTTTTCGTGACAGCCCGCAGGCATGATTATAAAATGCAGTTAAACAGTGTATCCGATTATATCAGGATTTTCTTTTTTAACAATTTCAATAATTTTTTCATCGCTTAATTGATCACGTAAAGCATCAATGATTACTACTTTAGCGCTGCAATATTTTTTTACGTATGCGGATAAATATAAAATACCAAGAGGAGGGGCAAGTGCGTAGGTATCAAAATTAGGAATTATATATAATAGCTTTATATTCAGAATTTTACTCCCCTCTCATTATTTATGTTTTTTATTATATAATAAAATTATGATAAAAGAGATTTGTTACAAAAATAAGTAAGTTGCTTTGATAATAAAAAACGGATATGCCGTCAACGGGGTGAATTTCGTTACAAATTCTGATTCAGCGCAGCAGGTTGGGTTTGTGTCTCATCCTAAAAATACTGAAATAAAGGCACATGTTCATAATGTAATTGAGCGTAAAGTGTATTCAACTCAAGAAGTGTTGATTATTAAAAAAGGCAGACTCCGCTTAGATTTGTATTCACAGGAAAAAGAATATATAGAAAGCGTTATTATCTCATCTGGTGACGTTGTTATTCTTCCTTTTGGCGGGCATGGATTAAAATGTTTGGAAGATGTGGAAATGATAGAGGTAAAACAGGGACCTTATTTAGGTGAAAATGATAAAGAAAGATTTGCTTCCGTTAATGAAGAAAAGGTTGTAATAAATGAGTGAATTTATCCCTGTATTTGAACCGTTGCTCGACTGAAACGAAAAGAAATATTTAAACGAATGTATAGATAAGGGCTGGCTAGGATCAAACGGACCTTTTGTAAAACAACTGGAACGGGATTTTTCGGAATACTGCAGTCAAAAATACGGCAGTACAGTTACAAACGGTACTGCGGCACTTGAGGTTGCGCTTCAGGCAATGAAAGATGAATTTAGCTGGAGTGATAATGATGAAATAATTGTGCCGTCTTTTAATATTATTTCTTCTGCGCAGGCTTGTATTTATAATAAACTTAAACCTGTTTTTGTTGATTGCGAGAATGAAACTTGGAATATTGATGTTAATAAAATTGAGCAGGTTATTACACCTAAAACCCGCGGAATTATTGTTGTTCATATTTATGGGCTTCCATCTGATACGGATAAAATTTTAGATTTAGCGAAAAAATATAATTTAAAAATAATAGAAGATGCAGCGCAGGCTCACGGTATGACATATAACGGAAAAATGCGGGAGTTTCAGTGATATAAGTACATTTTCATTTTATACCAATAAACATGTAGCTTCGGGTGAGGGCGGGATTGTTCTTTCCCTCGGATAAAAATTTAATTGATAAAGTTAATTACTATAAGAATTTATGTTTTACAAAGGACAGATTTGTTCATAATCACCTCGGGCATAATTTAAGAATGTCTAATTTGCAGGCGGCAGTTGCTTGTGCTCAGTTAGAAAAAATAGAAAAAACGATAGCAATAAAAAACATATAGTCGGACTTTATCAGGAATTACTTAAAAATATTCCCGCAAAACTTCCCAAGACCAAAATGCCTTATGCTGATAATCATTATTGGATCTTTGGATTAGTTCTTAATGATGATATTAAATTTAATGCCAAAGTCGCAATGGAAAAATTGGCTCAAGCTAATATAGAAACCCGCCCGTTTTTTTATCCGCTCCATTTGTAAAGAGCTATCTTAAATTTAGGGAGTAAAGATGATATTTCAAGATCAATTAGTGAAAAAATATATGAAAAAGGTTTTTATATCCCAACAGGCTTGACTCTTACGGATGAAAAAATTGAATATATATCAAATCAAATTAAAGTCCTGTTTTAATTTTTATAATATTAAAAAAGGCTTCAAATAATATATCTGCGTTGAATTTGGAAGCACCTTTTTTCCGTACCTTAAAATAAATAGGGAATTCTGCTGTTTTTAAACCGCTTTTTACCGCTTTATATTTTATCCCAGCGCTAAATATAAATCCTCTTACTTTTATGCTGTCGAGGTTAATTTTATCTAAGGCTGATTTTGTATAAGTGTTAAACCCTTCTGTCCAGTCAATGAACTTGCGTCCTAAAATAAGTCTTGCACAGATGTTCCCGCCCACTGACGTTAAATTGCGGAACCATTGTTTTTCATCAGTGCCGCCGCCTTTCATATATCTTGAGCCTGATGCTACGTCAATTTATTTATTAGCTCAATCGCATCTTTTATGTATTTGGGATTATGTGAAAAATCAGCGTCGCAGGTGGTAAATAATTCAAACCCGTTATTTATCCCCACTTAAATCCGTTTAAGTATGCTTTAGCAAGTCCGCCTTTTTTTTCTTGAACAAGCAAATATAAGTTTTTATACTCCGCTTGCATGGATTTTACTATTTCTGCGGTATTATCGGGTGAAGAATCATCCACAACAAGAATGCTTATATTTTCATACAAATTAAATATTGTCCGTACGATTTTTTGAATATTATCGTATTCATTGTACGTAGGAATTACAACTAAGTGCTTCATACTATTATTTAAACCGATTTTTTTATTTCTGTTTCTATTTCCGTTAGGGCATTTCTAAGATTGTTTTTATCCGAGCCGGCACCTTGGGCAAAGTTAGGACGACCTCCGCCTTTTCCTCCCGTTAATTGTGCAAGTTTTGATACAATCTGCCCTGCATTTACGCCTTTTTTTACAAAGCTGTCAGAAACTTTTACTATGTACGTAATTTTGTTTTCGTCAACAGAAGCAAGAACGATAATACTTTCGCCAAGTTTTGACGATAATATTTCACTGCCGAGCTTAACAAGATTAGCAGGAAATGCCTCAATTTCTGATATAAATAATTTTCCGCCCGATACATCTTGCGCTTTTGATACAAAAGATTGGAATTTTGTTTTTGCTTGAGCGGCTTTAAGATTTTCAATTTCCGTTTGATAATTTTTATTATCAACGGCAAGTTTCATAATTTTTTCGCCCAGTTCATCATAATGGACTTTAAATGAATGCGCCATTTTATCGACAATTTCAGCTTTTCGGCTTAATATTTTTAATGCTGCATTACCGCAAACAGCTTCTATTCTTCTTGTACCTGCTGCAACGGCAGATTCTGAAATTATTTTTACAAGTCTTATTTTCCCTGTTGAAGCGCAGTGAGTTCCTCCGCATAATTCTGCCGATACATCGCCGAATTTTACTACTCTTACGTCATCATCGTATTTCTCGCCGAATAACGCCATTGCACCCGATTTTTTTGCCATTTCAATATTCATAATTTGTGTGGTTTGGGGTAAATCTTGTGCAATCCAATTATTTACAATGTCTTCAACTTCTTGAACTTCCTCTTTTGTCATTGCACGGGGGAATGTGAAGTCAAAACGTGTTCTGTTTTCTTCAACAAAAGAACCTGCCTGATGTACTTCTTCTCCGAGTACTTTTCTTAATGCAGCCTGTATTAAGTGAGCGTTTGAGTGGTGAATTGTAATTTCTTTTCTGCGTGCTTCATCTACGCTTGATGTTACTTCATCACCTGTTGTTGCTTCACCGTTAATCATTTGAACACGGTGAACAAACAATTTATTAACCTTAAATGTATTTAAAACTTCGGCTTTAAAATCTTTGCCCTCTATAATACCCGTATCACCTACTTGACCGCCCGATTCCGCGTAAAACGGAGTTCTATCCAGCATTATGTCTATAAAGTCGCCTGCCTCTATTATTGCAATAATTTTTCCTTGCGCTGTCAATGTGTCATATCCCAAAAACTCTGTTGACCCGAATTTATTTTCAACATCAACATATATAAGGTCATCAGTCAGACTGATTTTGTGTGCTGCGGCTTTTGCTTTTTCTTTTTGCTTCTTCATTTCTTCATTAAAACCGTCTGTATCAACTTGAACGCCCTTTTCCGCCGCAATTTCAACGGTTAACTCCAATGGAAATCCAAATGTATCATAAAGTTTAAAAGCATTTTCGCCGTCTATAATTTTATTACTCTGCATTAGTTCTTCAAGGAGTTTGTAGCCTCTGTCAAGTGTAATTTTAAATCTTTCTTCTTCCTGTTTAATTATGGATTTTATTTTATCCGCATTCTTTAATAAATCCGGATATGTTTCTTTATATTGATTTATAACAGTATCAACAATTTCGCTTAAAAACGGAAGTTCAAGTCCTAAAAGTTTGCCGTGGCGCAAAGCCCGCCTTAATATCATTCTTAACACGTAACTCCTGCCCTCGTTACCGGGGATTACTCCGTCATTTATCATAAATGTAACACATCTTGCATGGTCGGTTATTATACGAAGCGAGATATCTGTTTTGTGATTTTGTTTATATGGTACTTTTGCCATATCCGATACTTTTTGAAGTATAGGAAAGAGTAAATCCGTTTCAAATGTTGATTCTTTACCTTGTACAACCATTGCAATACGCTCTAAGCCCATGCCCGTATCAACATTTTTCTTTTCAAGAGGCGAGAAGTTGCCCTCTTCATCTTGAAATAACTCTGTAAATACAAGGTTCCATATTTCAACCCACCTGTCACATTCGCAGGTAGCAATAGAACAGTTATCTGAACACTTTAAATGTTCACCCAAATCGTAGTGAATTTCACTGCAAGGTCCGCAAGAGCCTGTTGCGCCGGGAGGTCCCCAGAAGTTGTCTTTCTTTCCTTTTCTGATAACTCTTTCAGGCGCAATACCCACATCTTTTGTCCAAATATCATAAGCCTCATCATCAGATTCATATATTGTTATCCAGAGTCTTGCGGTGTCTAATTTCAAATAATTTGTAACAAAATCCCATGCCCACGGTATAACCTCTTTTTTATAGTAGTCACCGAATGCAAAATTTCCTAACATTTCAAAAAACGTATGATGCCTTGGGGTTCTGCCTACATTTTCAATATCGGAGTCTTTGCCGCCCGCTCTTGCGCATTTCTGGCATGATACAGCTCTTGGCGGATTAAACGGCGGTTTCTCAAGTCCTAAATAATACGGTAAAAATTGAAGCATTCCCGCTGTTGTTAATAATACCGTCGGATTGTCGGGTACTAAACTTGAACTTGCTACTTCCGTTGATTGATGTTTATCTCTAAAAAATTCTATAAATGCTTTTCTTATTTCATTTCCGCTAAGAGGTTTTGTCATTCTTTATTCCCTTTTTATTACTCTTCGCGGATTATTTTACAACAAAAAAAATGCTTACAAAAGTAAGCATTTTTTCTTTTCCCGACACCTTTCCCAAAACCATAGTTCGCTCTTAATTATCGTCTTTTTATATTTATTCAAGCAGAGTTTCAAGAATGCTTGCATTTTTAATCGCAAGAGCATTTTCTTTAACTCTTTGTTTATGAATATATGTTCTTAATGCTTCTCGTATCAATTCACTGCGTGTTCTGTTTTCATCTTCTGCAACTTCATCAATTTTATTTAAAAATTCTTCAGGCATTGAAATTAATACTCTGGCCATTATTATTTCCTCTCGTTTATTTGATTACTGATTACATTTATATAAAAACTTTTTTTAAATAAAAATTGCATAATTTGTATATAAAAAAATAAAAAACGTTAAAATGACAACGTTTTACATGTTTACATTTGTTTACAATTACAAATCTTCATCTTCAAACCCGGGGGAGCGCGTGGGCAGGAGCTTGTATCCCGGGTTGGAAAATACTGCTCTTTTTATATATTTGTTTGTATAATCACCTTTTTCAAACAGCTTTTTTAACATGTTTTCTCTTGTTACTAAACTTGACGGGCTGTTTAATACCGAGGGATTTTTTTCTGCCAGCTTCATCCATACGGAAGCCTCTAATGTCCATGCATAAGTTTCTTCATTAAGCGAGGACAAAGTGTCTTGGTGCAATGCTTCATGGGATAATAAAGCGGCAATAGCTTCAGGCGGTGCATTGCGGTGCTTTTCATTTATATAAATGTATAATCTGTTTTTCTTTTCGTTTTTCCAGCCTAATGCTTCAAAAGTGGCATATTTTTGGTCAATTTCGGCAAGATTTCTAAACTCTATATGAACGGGCTTTTCTGTTAAATTATTTCCCATTAATGCATTGTAGGAATACTTTGCAATATTTAATCCTTTCATCATTTCCATTGCCTGCATAACGGCACCGTCTTTTGTTACTTTTTTGTATTCTCTTGCGTAAGCGTCAGTGTCAAATTCGGGCTTGTTTACGCTTTGCGATTTTTCTGCGGTTGTGGTTTTATTTAACTTTAATTCATCTATTCCCGCAGGTGCAGTATCTCTTGCATAACAAATTGAGCCCTGCATTATTATTGCCGAAACAATCAATAAAAAAATCTTCTCTCTTTTCATATATTCCTTACCTGTCTTAATCATATACTTTATTATTACCTATTTAGTATTTAAGGACAATTTTTTCTGTTTCAACTTAAAAAAATTGCATTTTAATTCCTTGCTATATCTGCCTTTTAAAGTATATGTAAATTTACGTAAAGTTTTTTTGTATATAAAACTATACATAAATAATTAATTTGTTTGAAATCATGCTCAATTTAATATATTCTTTTCATGTGAATTACGGGTATGTGATTTATACATTGAGAGGCGGGATATTTAGTTATGGAACAGCTTTTAAATGATAGTATGTATACAGTTGATTTAGGAAATATTGACAGCGCGGCTGAAATTATTTTTCAATTAAGCACAATTCTTGATAATCCCGAGGTTAGAAATAAAAAGATTTGCTTAAAACTTGGCAATGTTGATTTAAATCAGGCTCAATTATTAAGTATTAAGTCATTGATAGGCGGGATAAACTCAATACTTTCGAGTGTTGATACAAAATCCGTTGAAACAGAAAGAGTTGCATTATCTTTGGGTATTATTGTTTCAAATGTTTCTGCGGAAAATACTACCGAGGTTACACCTGCTCAGCCGTATAAAACTGCTGATGAATATATAGAACAAATAAATAATGAAAATAGCGAAAATACGGTTGAAGTTGCTGAAGTAAATCAGGAACAAACGGAAGTTCAAGTTGAAAATAATATAGAAAATAATGAAGAAAACTTGCAAGAAGAACAATATCCGCAAGAAACTCAAAATATTCGGCAAGAGGCTCAACAGCAAGAAGAAACTCAAGTTATAGAGGAAAATAATTCAGAAGAAACAGCTCAAGAAGAACACTCAAAAGAAGAGCAGAAAAATGAAGAAATGCGTGACGAGCTTGATGTTATATTCGGTTCAAATCCCGTAGAATCAAGTATCTTTAATATGGAAACCCCACAAAATTTATATGAAGAAAATCATGAAATGGATGATATAGTTGTTCCGGAGCAAGAATTTACAAAAGAGGATATAGAGCTTGAATCATTCCCGACAAAATATATCAAACAAACAATAAGATCCGGGCAGGTAATAAATTATGAGGGTAATATAGTAATAATAGGTGATTGCCACCCGGGGTGCGAAATAACGGCGTTTGGCGATATTACGGTTTGGGGAGTTCTAAGCGGTATAGCCCATGCCGGCTCGGGAGGCAACCAAAAGGCACGTGTCAGAGCATTAAAGATGAATGCAATTCAATTAAGAATAGCAAATTGTTATTCAAGGCGGCCTGATTCACTTAATACGGTGTATATAGAAAAAACAAATTCTTACACACCGGAAGAAGCAAGAATTATAAATAATGAAATAGTAGTATTTAAGATAAACGATTAAGGAGCGGATTAGATGGCAGGGAGAGTTATAGTTATAACATCCGGAAAAGGCGGGGTGGGCAAAACCACAACCAGCGCAAATATAGGAACTGCACTTGCAAAAAACGGGCATAGTGTTGTTCTTGTAGATACGGATATAGGTTTAAGAAATTTAGACCTTTTGCTCGGGCTTGAAAACAGAATAGTATATACTCTTGTTGATGTGGTTGAAGAACGTTGTAAATTAAAACAAGCATTGGTTAAGGATAAGAAAAATCCTAATTTATGTTTGCTTGCAGCTGCGCAAACAAGAGATAAATCATCTGTCAGCGCGGAACAGCTGAAAAAAATTACGGATAAACTTAAAAAAGATTATGATTATGTTCTTGTTGACTGTCCTGCGGGGATAGAACAGGGATTTCAAACCGCGATTGCAGGTGCTTCTGAAGCAATTGTTGTTACGACTCCCGAAATGTCGGCAGTTCGCGATGCTGATAGAATAATAGGACTATTAGAGGCAGCAGAGGGGATTGAAAGTTATAAACTTTTAATAAACCGTGTCAGACCGAATATGATTAAAACAAATGATATGATGAGTGTTGAAGATGTTGAAAATATCTTATCTTGCGGGAAAATAGGCGTTATTCCCGAAGATACCGGCATTATTACTTCAACAAACAGAGGCGAGCCGATTGTTAATAACGAAAAATCACTTGCAGGCAGAGCTTATATTAATGTTGCAAGAAGAATTAACGGAGAGGATGTTCCTTTCTTGGATATAGATGAACCTAAAAACTTTGTCGGGAAATTAAAAAAATTCCTTTCAAATATAGGCAAACAAGGAAAGGAGCAATAAATGAAAACACTTTTTTCCGATATTTATAATAAAATCAGAGAACTATTTCAACTTGAGAAATCTGAAAATACAAGTGAAACAGCTACAAACAGACTTCAAGTTATATTAATGCACGACAGAACAAAACTTGACCCGTTAATAATGAACAAAATGAGGGAAGAACTTATTGATGTTTTTTCAAAATATGTGGTTATTGACAAAGAGGAGCTTGAAATCGGATTAAAAAATGAGGGTGATGCAGTTGCGCTTATGTTAAATATACCGATTGTAAGGGCTAAAACCGAAGAAGAACTTGAAGAAATAAGGAAAAAACTTCAGCAGGAAGAAGAAAAAGTATCAGATGACGACAATATTAAAGAATCAGAATCAGAAGAGGATGAAAATACCGATGAACCTGAAACAATTGATGCTGAAGATGTAATTGTAGAAGAAGAAAACATACAAATTGTTGAGGAAAAATCTTCTGAGCAAATAGTAGAAGAAAATAATATTAATGAAGAAGATGAAAAATAGGTAATTATTTTTTGATTATAAAAAAGAGCATTATGTAATGCTCTTTTTTATATGGCTAATGCCATTCTTACGTCGCCAATAATTGCAATAATAACAAGTACCGTTACAAATATATACCAGATAATATCTTTCATAAATACACTCCTAAAATAATAGTATCTTTTTTTTATATTAAAGTAAATAATAAAATAATTCCAATCATTCTCAATAAGGCTACATACAAATCCAATTTTATATTTAACAATATAAATATGAGTATTGATATTGAAAAATTAAAGAAATTTGGCAGAAATATAGCTAAATATAGAAAAATGAAGCATTATACACAAAATCAGCTGGCTGATAAACTTGATATATCGAGAGAGCACTTGGCAAAAATTGAAACTGCAAAAAGGGGAGTAAGCATTAACCTGTTATTTAATATAAGTGAAGTGTTAAATATTCCCGAGAAAAAGTTTTTTGATTTTGAATAAAAACTTAAATGCTTGATTTTTTAGTTTTAGCGTTTAATAATTTAAGTGTAAAGTGAGTTTGCTTTGCAACAAAATTAAGATTGCGAAATACTTTGCAGAAAAAGTTATTAAGTATCGCGGAGTGGAGCAGTCTGGTAGCTCGTCGGGCTCATAACCCGAAGGTCATAGGTTCAAATCCTGTCTCCGCAACCATTTTAAAAGACCCTTGAGGGTCTTTTTATTATATTTTTATACATTTTATTACTCAAAAGAATTTACTCATAGCCCGCTTATTGAATAACAACTATAAGCAATTTATATAAAAATTTTTATTTTGTTAACTTGTTAACAAAAATTCATTTTAGGATTGACAACGCTTGAAAAATGGTAAATAATATTGTTAACTGGTTAACAATTTGAGGCGATAATGCAAAAAAATATATTAAATACATTATTTAGTTTGTATGATATTACAAACCAGCTGGATATGTTGTATAAAGACGAATTTGGCGATATTTTAGCCGATTATTCTTATACTGAAATGCACTGTATTGACTGTATAGGAAAAATTGATAATCCAAATGTCACAAAAATTGCTCAATATTTGAACTTAACAAAAGCAGGAATTAGTAAGATTATAAAAAAACTTATAACAAAAAAAGCTGTTTACATATATAAAAATCCCGACAACAGGAAAGAAACGTATTATAAACTCACTAAAATCGGGCAGGAAGTCTTTGATAAGCATTTAAGAATGCACGAAACTTGGTGTGAAAAGGATAAATTCTTTTTTAATCAATTTAATAAAAAAGAATTAGAAATAACTTATGAAATTTTAAATAAATATACAATAACCTTACAAAAAAGGTTAAACGATATAAAGGAGAATTTAAAATGAAAAAATCATACAAAATAGAAGTTGATTGTGCAAATTGTGCGAACTTAATGGAAGAAGCCGCAAAAAAGACAAACGGAGTCAAAAATGCGGTTGTTAATTTTATGACTCAAAAAATGGATGTTGAATTTATTGATGGTGTTGATATCAATGCGGTTATGCGTGATGTTTTAAAAAATTGCAAAAAAGTTGAAGATGACTGCGAAATATATATTTAGCGTGCCGATTATGAATAAAAAACAAAAGAAAATGTTAATAAGGATAATTATAGCAGGCATTTTGCTTATCGGTTTTCATTTTATACCGATGACAGGCGTGCTTAGATTTACTGCGTACATGATACCTTATTTTATAATCGGGCATGATATTATCAAAAAAGCAGTCAAAGGTATTATAAACCGCAAACCCTTTGATGAGTCTTTGTTAATGGCTGTCGCAACGCTTGGAGCAATTGCGCTTGCTTTATATAATGAAGCTCACGCTCAAGCCGGCGATTATGTAGAAGCAATAGCTGTTATGCTGTTTTATCAAATCGGAGAGTTTTTTCAGAGTGTTGCCGTTGCAAAAAGCCGAAAAAATATATCGGAATTAATGGATATCAGACCTGATTATGCCAATATTGAAAAAGACGGCAGGCTTGAAAAAGTTAATCCCGAGGAAGTTAATATCGGTGATGTAATTATAATATCGGCAGGTGAAAAAGTGCCGTTAGACGGAGTTATTGTTGAGGGGAGTTCTGCTTTGAATACTTCCGCGCTAACGGGCGAGAGTGTTCCTAAAAATGTTGAGTCGGGCGATGAAATTATTTCTGGCTCAATTAATTTAACGGGGCTGTTAAAAGTAAGAGTAACTAAAAAATTCGGTGAATCAACCGTATCTAAAATCTTGGAACTGGTTGAAAATGCAAGTTCAAAAAAATCAAAATCGGAAGATTTTATATCAAAATTTGCGAGGATTTATACTCCTGTTGTTGTTATTTCAGCGATAATTCTTGCGGTATTTCCGCCATTATTGCGAATATTAATATTGCATTTGCCTGCCATGTGGAATATATGGGTGTATAGAGCCTTAACATTCCTTGTAATCAGTTGTCCTTGTGCTTTAGTTGTCAGCATTCCGCTGTCGTTCTTTGCAGGGATTGGCGGTGCGTCAAGAGCGGGTATTTTAATTAAAGGCTCAAATTATCTGGAAACTCTTTCTAAGGTTAAAACTGTTGTCTTTGATAAAACTGGGACTTTAACAAAAGGTGTTTTTGAGGTTAATGCAATTCATCATAATAAAATTGAAGAAAATAAATTAATAGAATACGCTGCACTTGCAGAGAGTGCAAGTTCTCATCCTATCGCAGTCAGCCTTAAACGTGCTTATAATAAAGATGTTGATATATCAAGAGTTAAAAATATTCAGGAAATAAGCGGAAACGGGGTAATTGCAAATATTGATGATATTGAAGTTATTGCGGGAAATGAAAAATTAATGGATAAATTTAATATAGATTATATTAAATGCCATTCCGCAGGAACAATAATTCATATTGCCATAAATAAAAGCTATATGGGGCATATTGTTATATCTGATGTAATAAAACCCGAGTCGGAAGAAGCAATAAAATCACTTAAAAAAATAGGTATTAAAAAAATTGTAATGTTAACGGGAGATTTAAAAAAATCAGCTCAAGCAGTTGCGGAAAAACTTAAAACCGATGAATTTTATGCGGAACTTTTACCGAATGAAAAATTGGAAAAAGTTGAAGAATTAATTGACGGCAAAAATATGTTGGCATTTGCAGGCGACGGAATAAATGACGCGCCCGTTTTATCAAGAGCAGATATAGGTATTGCAATGGGAGCGATAGGCTCTGACGCAGCCATTGAAGCAGCAGATGTGGTTTTAATGGATGATAATCCGCTAAAAATCGCAACGGCAATTAAAATTTCAAAGAATTGTTTAAAAATCGTGAAAGAAAATATATGGTTTGCCCTTGGGGTAAAATTTATCTGCCTGATTTTAGGTGCAATAGGTATTGCAAATATGTGGCTTGCAGTCTTTGCCGATGTCGGGGTTATGATATTATGTATTTTAAATTCCTTTAGGGCATTATTAATTTCTAATAATTAATAATCTGTTTAAAAATAAGTAATTATCAAAAATTAAAATGATAATGTATAATAATGTTATTGGAGAGCAAAATGGCGCAGAAAACATTATTTGAAAATATAAAAAATCAGCCTTTGGCGTCAAGATTGCGCCCTGAATCTTTAGATGAATTTGCGGGGCAGACTCATCTTTTAGGCGAGGGCAAAGTGCTTAGGCGCTTAATTGAGAACGACAATGTTTCATCAATGATTTTTTGGGGACCTCCGGGGGTGGGTAAAACTACTCTTGCAAGTATTATTGCAAAAAAGACTCATTCCGTGTTTATAGATTTTTCGGCGGTAACAAGCGGAATAAAAGAAATTAAAACCGTAATGCAGGAAGCTGAAGAAAACAGAACTCTTGGCGGAAAAACCATTGTATTTGTGGATGAAATTCATCGGTTTAACAAGGCTCAGCAAGACGCTTTTCTGCCCTTTGTTGAAAAGGGAAGTATTATTTTAATCGGCGCAAC
>CANPWQ010000013.1 GCA_947584965.1 Candidatus Gastranaerophilales bacterium
TTTTTGCCGAATTACACTTTTGATAATCCAAAATATTCTTTGGAAGAAGCAAGAATACACGACGCTACATACGCAAAACAATTACGCGTTATGGCTCGTTTAGTTAACCGTGACACCGGTGAAATTAAAGAACAGGAAGTTTATATCGGTGATATTCCGACAATGACAAACAAAGGTACTTTTATTGTTAACGGTGCCGAACGTGTTGTTGTATCACAAATTGTTCGTTCTCCCGGTATTTACTATAAAAGAGAAATCTCCCCAACGGGTAAACGCTTATTTAACGCAACCTTAATTCCAAACAGAGGTGCATGGTTAAAAATAGAAACGGATGCTAACGATATAATTTACGTTAAAATCGATAAAAACAGAAAAATCTTAGCAACCACTTTATTAAAAGCATTGGGTATAACAGTAAGCGAAATGGAAACATTGTTTACCCACTTTGAATTTTTAAAGAAAACACTTGAAAAAGACACGGCAGAAACAACCGATGAAGCATTAATTGAAGTTTATAAAAAACTGCGTCCGGGAGATCCGGCTTCAGCAGCAGGCGGACGTTCAATTATTGAATCACGTTTCTTTGATGATAAAAAGTACGATATCGGCAGAGTCGGACGTTATAAATTAAATAAAAAATTAAATTTAAACGTAGCTGAAACACAAAGAACACTTACAATTCAAGATTTGGTTGCAGCTGTTGAATACTTAATTAACTTAACTTATGACGAGGGAAGCTGCGATGACATCGACCACTTAGGTAACAGAAGAATCCGCAGCGTTGGTGAATTATTACAAAACCAGTTCAGAGTCGGTTTATCAAGAATTGAAAGAATTGTTAAAGAAAGAATGACACTTCAAAATTCCGAAACATTAACACCTTTGAACTTATTAAATACAAAACCGTTAATAGCTTCGTTAAAAGAGTTCTTCGGTTCATCACAGTTATCTCAGTTTATGGACCAAACAAACCCGTTAGCAGAGCTTACTCATAAAAGACGTATATCAGCTTTAGGGCCGGGCGGTCTGGTTAGAGAACGTGCAGGGTTCGCGGTTCGTGATATTCACCCGTCACACTACGGAAGAATATGCCCCGTAGAAACTCCCGAAGGTCCTAACGCAGGTTTAATAGGTTCATTAGCTACTCACGCAAGAGTTAATGATTACGGATTTATTGAAACACCATATTTCGTTGTAAAAGACGGTGTAGTAACTAATGAAGTACACTATATGAGTGCCGACGAGGAAGAAAACTTCCGTGTAGCTCCTTCTGATTTGACATTAAATAAAGACAGAAGCATAAAAGCACAGTACGTACCTATTCGTTATAAATCCGAATTTACAATGGGCGAATCAAAAAGAGTCGACTATATGGGTGTATCACCGATACAGATTATATCGGTAGCTACCTCGGTTATTCCGTTTATCGAACACGACGACGCAAACAGAGCCTTAATGGGTTCAAACATGCAAAGACAGGCAGTACCGCTTTTAATAACAGACAGACCTGTTGTAGCAACAGGCTTAGAAAAGAGAGCTGCTAAAGACTCTTGCATGGTTGTTGTATCCGATGTAGACGGAACCGTTGAAAAAGTAGTCGGAGAAGAAATTTGGATTAAAGATAAATCAAATAAATTACATAAATATCAATTAATGAAATATGTAAGAAGCAACCAAGATACTTGTATTAACCAAAAACCAATCGTAAACGAGGGTGATAAGGTTAAAGCGGGCGATGTAATCGCTGACGGTGCTTCAACTCACTACGGCGAGCTTTCACTCGGTAAAAACGTATTGGTTGCATATATGCCTTGGGAAGGATATAACTTCGAAGATGCTATTCTTTTAAGCGAAAGATGCGTTCACGATGATGTATTTACTTCTTTGCATATTGAAAAACTTGAAATAGAAGCAAGACAAACAAAACTCGGCCCTGAAGAAATAACAAGGGAAGTACCGAATGTATCCGAGGACTCATTAAGACACTTGGATGAAAGAGGTATTGTCCGTATCGGTGCAAGAGTTTATGCAGACGATATTCTGGTAGGTAAGGTAACACCGAAAGGTGAATCCGAACATCCGCCGGAAGAAAAACTGCTTCGCGCAATCTTTGCTGAAAAAGCAAGAGATGTAAAAGATAACTCGTTAAGAGTTCCCCACGGAGAGGGCGGACGTGTAGTCGATGTTAAAGTATTTGACCGTGAAAAAGGCGATGAGCTTCTCCCCGGTGCAAATACATTAATAAAAGTATATATCGCTCAAAAACGTAAAGTATCAGTCGGTGATAAACTGGCAGGAAGACACGGAAACAAAGGTATTGTTTCAAGAATACTTCCTAAGGAAGATATGCCTTTCTTACCGGACGGAACACCAGTTGATATAGTCTTAAATCCTCTGGGCGTACCCTCACGTATGAACGTAGGACAGACTTATGAATGCTTGCTTGGTTTAGCTTCATACTTAACGGGCGATTATTACGAAGCACCTCCGTTTGATGAAATGTACGGAGAAAACAAATCAGAAATATCAACTAAATACGAGTTGTTGAGAGGTATTAAAGAATCCGGCTGCGACTGGGTAAGAGAAGACGGAAAAGTAATATTATACGACGGAAGAACCGGTGAACCCTTTGACAGACCTGTTTCCGTAGGTATTACATACTTCTTAAAACTGGTTCACTTAGTAGATGATAAGATACACGCAAGGTCAACAGGACCGTATTCGTTAGTAACTCAGCAGCCTTTAGGCGGAAAAGCTCAGTTCGGCGGACAAAGGTTCGGAGAAATGGAAGTTTGGGCTTTAGAAGCATACGGAGCAGCTTATACATTACAAGAAATGTTAACTATCAAATCTGATGATGTAAACGGACGTTCACGCGCTTATGAAGCAATAGTTAAAGGCGATAACATTCCAAGACCGGGTATCCCCGAATCATTTAAAGTTCTTGTAAGAGAACTTCAAAGTATCGGTTTGGATATATCGGTATCGAAAAAGAGCGGTGAAGAAGTTGATTTGATGTCTGATACCGACGATTTAAGAAAAGCAGCACCTAAGAGAATATTATCAGATATTGACTCTGAGCTGTTAAACATCAATTTTATGGAAACACCAAGCTCATTTAAGGAATAGAAAAAAGGAGATATAAAATTGTCTACGAGTATAGATTATTTTGATTATATAAGAATAAGTATAGCCTCTCCCGAGCGCGTACTTAAATGGTCATACGGTGAAGTAACAAAACCGGAGACAATAAACTACCGCACATTAAAGCCCGAACGCGACGGATTATTCTGCGAAAGAATTTTCGGGCCGACAAAAGACTGGGAATGTTTTTGCGGTAAGTACAAAAGAGTAAGACACAAAGGTATCATCTGCGAAAGATGCGGTGTTGAAGTTACCGATTCAAAAGTAAGACGTCACAGAATGGGTCACATTAAACTTGCAGCTCCCGTTAGCCATATATGGTTCTTAAAAGGAATACCGAGCTATTTGGGCTTGCTTTTGGATATGACATTAAAAGATCTTGAACAGGTAATTTATTTCAACAATTACGTTGTAATAGACCCTGCAGACAGTGAATTTAAGAAATACCAATTACTTTCGGAAGAAGAATACGACGATTATATGCTTGAGCATGAAGATTCTCAATTAAAAGTAGGAATAGGCGCTGAAGCAATAAAAGAATTATTGGGCGAAATTTCACTTCAAGAAATGGCAGAGCAAATAAGAGGCGAACTTTCCGGATTATCGGGCAGTGTTCAAAGACGTGCTAAATTAATAAAAAGATTAAGACTTGTTGAATCACTTCTTGAAAGCGGAACAGAACCTACTTGGATGATAATGGATGTACTGCCTGTTACGCCTCCTGATTTAAGACCTATGGTTCAATTAGACGGCGGAAGATTTGCAACATCCGACTTAAACGACTTATACAGACGTGTAATAAACAGAAATAACCGTTTATTAAGACTGCTTGAAATGGGAGCACCCGAAATCATTGTAAGAAACGAAAAACGTATGCTTCAAGAAGCGGTTGACTCATTAATAGATAACGGAAGACGCGGAAGAACGGTAGTAGGACCAAGCAACAGACCGTTAAAATCATTAAGCAACATTATAGAAGGTAAACAGGGACGTTTCAGACAAAACTTATTAGGTAAACGTGTTGACTACTCTGGACGTTCTGTTATCGTTGTAGGTCCGAAATTAAAACTTCATCAATGCGGACTTCCTAAAGAAATGGCAATTGAGTTATTTAAACCTTTTGTAGTTAATAAATTAATTGAAAGAGGTTTTGTTCAAAATATAAAATCAGCTAAAAAGAAAATCGAGCGTTCTGAGGCAGTAGTATGGGATATCTTAGAAGAAGTAATCGATGGACACCCCGTATTATTAAACCGTGCTCCTACGCTTCACAGATTAGGTATACAAGCATTTGAACCCGTACTTGTTGAGGGACGTGCAATACAATTACATCCGCTGGTATGTACCGCATTCAACGCAGACTTCGACGGTGACCAGATGGCTGTTCACGTACCGTTATCAATTGAAGCACAATCGGAAGCAAGAATGTTAATGTTGGCAACAAATAACATTTTAGCACCCGCAACGGGGAAACCGATAATAGCAGCTTCGCAAGATATGGTTCTTGGTATGTACTACTTGACATTAATGAACAATGAAGAAACCGATAAAGAATTAAAATACTTCTACAGTTTTGAAGATGCAATATCAGCTCACGAAACGGGCATAATAAAACTTCATGACAGAATAGTAGTCCGCGATGAACACGGCGAAAGACTGGAAACAACCGTAGGAAGAATAATTTTCAATGAAACGGTAAGAAATTCAATTTTAGCATCGTAGTTAAAAGTAAGGGTGAAAATAAATGGATACATTAATGCATAAAAATACAAAAACATTCGATTTCATCAATGAACAGGTGAATAAGAAATCAATAAATAAGTTATTAGCACAAGTATACCTTGAATTTGGCGGTGCTAAGACTGCAACACTGGCAGATAACTTAAAAAACTTAGGATATCATTACGCAACAAAATCCGGTACAACAATATCTATTGCAGATTTGTCGGTACCCGAAGATAAAAAAGAGCTTTTAAATGATGCTGAAAAAGAGATTGAGAAATCAACTCACAGATATTTAAAAGGCGATATTACCGAAGTTGAAAGATACACAAAAGTTATTGACACTTGGAGTGAAACAACATCAAAATTAACGGAAAGAGTTGTTGAAAACTTTGACAGATTAAACCCCGTATATATGATGGCGTTCTCAGGTGCAAGAGGTAACTTATCACAGGTATCACAATTAGTAGGTATGAGAGGTTTGATGGCAGATGCGCAAGGACAAATCATTGACTTACCTATTAAATCAAACTTCAAAGAGGGATTATCCGTTACGGAATATATTATTTCATCATACGGAGCAAGAAAAGGATTGGTTGATACAGCGTTAAAGACAGCCGATTCGGGATATTTAACAAGAAGACTTGTTGACGTTGCTCAAGATGTAATCATCCGCGACCACGACTGCGGAACAAAACGCGGTATTATGATGACAGATATTTCAGACGGAGAAAAAATCGTTGCCCCGTTAACCGAAAGACTGCTCGGAAGAACAATAGCGGAAGACATAAAGGATAAAGACGGAAATGTTATAATCCCCGCAAATACAACAATAAACAGAGATGATATAAGAAAGATAAAACCGTTAGATATACATCAATTAAAAGTACGTTCACCTCTAACTTGCGAACTTGAATACGGAATTTGCCAAAAATGCTACGGCTGGGCAATGACAACACAAAAGCTGGTTGATGTAGGTGAAGCAATCGGTATTATTGCAGCACAATCAATCGGTGAACCCGGAACACAGTTAACAATGAGAACATTCCACACCGGCGGTGTATTTAAAGGCGCAGGTGCGATGAAAGAAATCATCTCAGATGTAGACGGTAAAATAATAACAAAGATATTTACAAGAGATTTAAGAACCCGTCATGGTGATAATGTTGCAATAACGGTTCAAGAATCCGATATGGAAATTAAATCAGGAAGTAAAACAAAGAAATATCATATTCCCTCGGGTGCAATTTTATATGTTAACGAAGGACAGGAAGTTAAAAAAGGCGATAAAATAGCAGTATATGAACCTGTTTCGGGCGGAGACGGAAGCCGTTTAACGGAAAAAGCAACAAAAGATATTACCTCCGATTTATCGGGTGAAATAGTTTTTGAAGACTTTGTAGCTGACGAAAAGAAAGACAGACAAGGTAACATTTCAAGAACCGCAAGTAAAAACGGTATTGTATGGGTATTAGGCGGTGATGTATACAATCTCCCCGGCGGTTCAAGCATACTTGTTGAAGACGGTAAAAACGTAAAAGAGGGTGAAAAACTCGCTGAAATTCATATTATATCAGAACACGGCGGTGAAGTCAGACTTGGCGATAATCTCAAAGTGGAAGATGTAAAATTTGAAGGAAAGAAAATCAAAAAAATCGTTCAAGGTAAAGAACTTACCATTGTAATAGCTTCAATAAGCGCAGCTAACGCTAAATTTGAACAAACAAAGAAAGAACAAATTTGGACGGTAAATAAGACAGGCGAAAAATATATCGTTAAAGCTCCTATTGATACGGTAGTTGAAAGCGGTATGATTATTGCCGAACTTATGGATGAAGAATATACGGTTCCCTCAAGCGGTGAAATTCGCTATAACGGCGTTGAAGTAGATGAAAACCAAATCATTACAAAACCCGGTGAAGTAATATTTATTCCTGATGAAATTCATCAGGTAAATAAAGATTCGGCATTAAAAATGGTTGAATCGGGAACATTTGTAACGGCGGGAACTGAAGTCGTAAAAGACTTATATGCTCACATCGACGGTATCGTTGAGATTAAAGAATTTAACGATATGATACACGAAGTAGTAATCCGTCCGGGTGAAATATACAACTTAAGCGGAATAGGCGAGCTTAAAGTTGATGAAGGTGAAGTTGTTAAGAAAGGAACGGAAATCGCACCAAAAATAAAAGCTAAGGCAGATTCAATCGTTACAATACTTGACAATGAAAAAGATACTCTTGAAATCGACGATTTAGAAGAAGATTTAGGGGTAGCTACACTTGATGAAAAATCAATATCAAATCAACCGATACAAATATTGGTAAGACCGGTTCAAAGATTTAATATTGAAACAAAAGATGTTTCAATTAAATTCAATTCAACCGATGAAGCAATAGATTTAGTGCCGGTAACTCAGCTACAATATAAAGACGGAGCAAGAGTAAGAAATCTTGACGGAAGCGTACTTACAAGAACCAGTTTGGTACTTCAAATGCAAGGATACTTAAGCCACTTAAAAGGTTTAGTTGAACTTGACGGTGACAACAATTTAAAAATTGTAGTCCTTGAAAATTTAATTGTAAGAAGAGAAGCAGAGGGACAATCGAAAACATCAGCTTCAATGCAGACCGAATTACTGGTTAAAGACGGTGAAATTATAGCACCAAAGACACCTGTTGCGAAAACGCAGGTACTTGCTATAAGCGACGCTGTTGCAAGCATAAAAGAAAACAATCAGGATGTAAGAAGATTGTTACTTGTATCAGACAGCAGTGAAGTAAAAATTGATTTAAAATCAAAACCAACCGTTAAAAAGGGTGATTTAGTCAAAATGGATGCCGTAATATCAACAAGCGGAGAAACCTCAGAATATTCGGGTTTAGTTGTTGCCGTTGATAAAAATTCAATAAAATTAAGAGCAGGCCGTCCTTACTTAATCAGCCCCGGAACAATGCTTCAAGTAGCAAACGGCTCACTTGTAAACCGCGGTGATATGATAGCAACCTTAGTATTTGAAAGACAAAAAACAGGTGATATCGTTCAAGGTTTACCTCGTGTAGAAGAGTTATTGGAAGCAAGAAAGCCGAAAGACTCTGCCGTTGTCGCAGAATATCCGGGAAAAGCTGAAATAGAGATTGAAGACGACATTCCCCGCCTATACTTAAACGGAGAAAACGGGCGTCAAGAGGTTAAATACTCAATCGATTCAAATATTATAGTAGCAAACGGACAGGATATAAAAGCAGGTCAAGCACTAACGGGCGGGCCGTTAAATCCTCACGATGTTATAAGATTGAATGGTGTTGAAGCTGCACAACAATACTTAGTAGACGAAGTACAAAGAGTATACCGTTCACAAGGTGTTGAAATTGCCGATAAGCACGTTGAAGTTATCGTACGTCAGATGACAAAGAAAGTAAAAATCTTAGAATCGGGCGATACCAAATTACTTCCGGGCGAATTCTTGGAATTAAAAGAAGTAGAACAAGAAAATGCGGCAGTTAAAGAAGCAGGCGGACAAGAGGCAACCTATGAAGCCGTATTGTTAGGTATAACAAAAGCAAGTTTAAATACCGAAAGTTTCATATCGGCAGCATCATTCCAAGAAACGACGAGAATATTAACCGAGGCTGCTGTGGAGGGTAAACGCGACTTATTAAGAGGCTTAAAAGAAAATGTTATTATCGGTAGATTAATCCCTGCAGGTACAGGTTTCTATCATTTAACAAATGCTTCAGAAGAAAAAGACCGAGAAGCGCAAAAACGAGCTTCCGAAAAGAATAACGCAAGAAAACCGTCTGCAATCTTGGAAGAAATAGAAGGAATGTTTGGGACTCCCGAATTAACTGACTATACTATTGAATAAAACAATAGTTTCATAAAAAATGGCAGTAACTTTAAGAAATTGAAGTTACTGTTATTTTTTTGGGAGAAACTATGAAAAAATTATTATTTTTGTTTACGATTGGAATGATATTACCGTTAGCCTCATTTGCCGATGATATAGAAGATGTGGAAAATTTTTTTAATGAATATGTAAATGCGGCAAACAGTTACAGCAATGATTATTTTAAATATTACAGCAATAATGCAAAGATAGTCAGAGTAGTAGAAAAGCCCGACGGTACAGAAGAAGCCGTAAACATTCCGCTTGAGCGATATAAAAGCGAAGCGAAAAAATCAACAAAATTAATGAAACTTCGCAAATACAAAAACAAGTATTTCAATATAAAAATTACAAGACAAGGAAAAGACTACAAAGTTGCTGCACTTCGCATGCCCTCAACAAGTGATTATAAAATACCTGCTCATTTTATAATAGGAAAAGATACTAACGGGGATTGGAAAATCAAAGAAGAATCCATGAATACAAAAGTACAGCGTTTTTTAGATAAAGACTAAATAATATTGTTATTATCATCGAGCTTAACAATAGAGGGCTTAAAGTTCTTTGCTTCATCAGCGCTCATAAGCGCATAAGCGCAGATAATAATTTTATCTCCGACTTGAGCTTTACGTGCAGCCGCACCGTTAAGACAAAAGTCTTTTTTACCACGCTCTCCGGCAATAATATATGTTTGAAAACGTTCACCGTTATTAATGTTTAAAATATCAACTTTTTGTCCCTCGGACATATTGGCTTTTTCTAAAATTGCCGCATCAACAGTAATAGAACCGACATAATTAAGATTAGCGTCGGTTACTGTTGCTCTATGAATTTTTGCATATAAAAACTCAAGTAACATAATAACTTTATTTTATCAAAAACAAAATTTTATATTCAAGAATCTTAAAAAATTATTTTATTGATTTATAACCTCATGCAAGATTTCATCCATATTAACTTTTAAATCAATTTTTTCCTGAACTGAACATAGGCGCTTTTCTATATTATAGTTAATTGATTTTTTATCCTTATCAGATTGAAGTCCTTTTGATATTTCATCAAAAACAATATATGAATTTAATTGCATATAAGATTTAATATTTTTTATTTTTTTATTTAATTTAACAAGATTTTCACTTTTTTCAAGAGTATATTTGAATATTGAATCAATAATATATTTATCCGCAGACCAAGACTGCTTTGTTTGTTCATTAAACAAAGTATTTAAAAGTATGCTTAAATGGGTATTTATTGTATTAAAAATACTTTTACTTTGAATCCATGGAAGTGATTGCAATAAATTTTTCCTGTATTTATTTAATTTATATTTAGCATAATTAACAATTAAGTATTTTTTCAAACTATCATTTAATTCATTCATTTCGGCTCACATCCTATAAAATATATCTAAAATATATTAATTTTATAGCATAAACTCAAATAAAATCCCTACTCCGTTTAGAGGGTATATTATTAAAATTAAGAAAAAATTACTCTTTGTTTAATTTTTTCAAATAGGCTTTAATTTGCTGAATTTGTTTGGATTTAATATATTTAAACTGTCCTTTTTTAAGCCCCTGCAGGTCAACAGGTCCCATAGAAATTCGCTTTAGAGAAATAACACTGTGTCCAAGTATATCAAGCATTTTTCGGATTTGCCTATTCAAGCCTTGATATAAAACAATTTCAAGCACGGTATTTTTGCCCTCAAAATCAATAATGTTAGCAAAAGCGTAGGCGATTTGTCCTTTTTCAATTTCAATACCTTTTTCCATTAAAGTTAAATCGTTAAGATTAAGTTTACCCTGCGCGCACACTCTGTATGTTTTAGGCACTTTAATTGAAGGGTGAGCAAAAGCGTTAATAAAGTCGCCGTCATTAGTAAGAATTAACAATCCAGTAGAGTCCTTATCGAGTCTGCCGATAGGTTTTAAGTTATGAACTTCCTCGGGCAAAATGTCATATATGGTTTTTCTACCCTTTTCATCATCTGTTGTAGTAATATATCCAGCGGGTTTATAAAATCGGATATATTTAAGCTCCTGCGGTTCAACCAAATCACCATATACAGATACTTTATCTTTAGGACTTATAAGTAACCCGAGTTCTTTAACAACATTTCCGTTTACTTTAACTTTACCTGCCTCTATAAGCTCATCAGCCTTACGGCGCGAGCAGTAACCAGTTGAAGCAATATATTTATTAAGTCTGACTTTTTGAGTTTTCATAATGTAATAATAACTGAAATTTACAAAGTTTTAAACAACTCTTCCATAGAAATTTCAAGAGCATTAGATATTTTCAACAAAGAAATTAATCCGGGGCGATTTATACTCACCTCAATTTTTCCGAGATAATCTAAACTTATTCCTGACTTTTCCGCCAACTTTTCTTGAGTATATCCTTTCTCAATACGCAACTTTTTTATTCTAATGCCTAATTTTTTATAAAAGTCTTTAATTTGCATTTACTAATTTTACTGGATATATTAACATATTATTACTGGATAATTTCCAGTAGAATGGAGATAAAAATGAATGTAAGATATGGCATAATTGAAGATAAATTAACAGAAACATCATTAATAATCGGAAAAATGGGTACCATAATTAAATTAATTGACCAACTTGTATGGGAAGAAAATATAAAAGAAAATATGGATGATTAAAAAAACTCCTACGAAATTTTATCCGAAAATTATAAAACACTAAAAGCAAATTTTTCAGAATTAGATAAATTATTAAAAGATAATTTATCTTAACGAAGTGAAACAATTTTTTAACAGTAAGGTTTTAAGCTCATATTTATAGTAAAATTTTATTGTTATGTTTGAAAATTTATCGGATAAACTGCAAGAGATTATAAAAAAGGCTTCGGGAAATGCTAAATTAACCGAAGAAAATATGCAAGACGCTTTAAGAGAAGTGCGCCGTGCGCTTTTAGAAGCCGATGTCAGTTTAAAATCAGTCAAAATATTTATGACGAATTTAAAAGAAAAGGCGCTCGGTGAAGATGTACTTAACGGAGTAAATCCTTCTCAGCAGTTAATAAAAATAGTACATGATGAGCTTGTAAATATACTTGGCAAAGAAAACAGCCCGTTAAATTTAACAGGGCACCCCAGTTTAATAATGATGTTAGGCTTACAAGGTTCAGGGAAAACCACATCGGCAGCAAAACTTGCAGTAAAATTAAAAAAAGAGGGAAAAAATCCTCTGCTTGTTGCAGCGGATGTATACCGCCCCGCAGCAATTAATCAGTTAAAAACGCTTGGTGAACAGACTCAAACGCCTGTATTTACAATAGAGGGTTCAACCGATGTGCAAAAAATAGTATCGGACTCTATTGAATACGCAAAAACTAACAGCTTTAACGTAATTATTATAGACACGGCAGGCAGACTGCAAATAGATAACGAAATGATGGCAGAGCTGTTATTAATAGACAGAGCCTTTAATCCGCAGGAAAAACTGCTTGTAATTGATTCAATGCTGGGGCAGCAAGCCGTAAGTGTAGCGGAAAACTTTAACACTCAGCTTGATATAACAGGTATAGTTTTAACAAAACTTGACGGCGACTCACGCGGTGGCGCGGCTTTAAGCGTAGTTCAATCATCTGGAAAACCGATTAAATTAACGGGAACAGGCGAAAAACTTGACGCATTAAATGATTTCTACCCGTCAAGAATGGCAGACAGAATACTCGGAATGGGCGATATTGTATCTTTAGTCGAAAAAGCGCAGGAAGTTTTTGATGAAAAACAGGCTAAAGAATTTGAAAAGAAAATGGAAAAAGCCGAATTTTCGTACAACGACTTTTTAAAAATGCAAAAACAAATGAAAATGTTCGGGTCGCTGGATAATATACTGGGAATGCTTCCAATCCCCGGGTTAAACCGAGATACTAAAGAAACAATAGCAAATGAGGGCGAAAAACAAATGAAACGTATTGAAAGTTTCATATCCAGTATGACCGCGGAAGAAAGAGCAAATCCGAATATAATAAATACGTCAAGGAAACGGAGAATATCGGCAGGCAGCGGTATTCCGATACAAGAAGTAAATCAAATAATATCACAGTTTGAGCAAATGCGAAAAATGATGAAAGGTTTTTCCGATATCAAACAAAAAGTAAAAAAAGGTAAATTAAAAATCCCTAAAAATATGGGTGCAAAATTTCCGTTTTAATAAAAGAGCAGGTGAAATAATGATAAAAAAAGCAATGATAATGGCAGCAGGAGTAGGTTCAAGGTTAGAACCCTTATCAAGTATAGTACCTAAACCGTTAGTACCGCTGGCGAATGTACCTGCAATGGATATACTGGTTAATCATTTAAAATCGTTCGGAATAAAAGACATTATTGCAAATACCTACTATAAAGCCGAGGATATAAAAAATCATTATAATCAAAATAACTATGGTATAAACTTTTGCTTTATTAAAGAAGAAGAATTATCAGGAACGGCAGGCGGAGTAAAAAAATGCGAATTCTTTTTTGATAAGAATGAAGATTTTATTGTTATGTCGGGTGACGGGTTAACCGATATTGATATAAATGAGGCGTATAAATCACACAAAAATTCTAATGCCATAGCGACAATTGTTTTAAAAGAAGTACCAAATGACGAAATACATAAATACGGAATTGTTGTACCTGATACAAACGGATACGTTAAAAGTTTTCAAGAAAAACCCCAATTAAGCGAGGCAAAATCTAACTTAGCGAACACAGGAATTTATATATTTAAGTATGATATTTTTAATCATATTCCGCAAAACACGTTTTATGATTTTGCAAAAAATGTATTTCCGTCATTATTAAAACAAGGACTAAATATAAATACATTTATACATAAAGGCTACTGGTCCGATATAGGTTCATTAAATCAATATCATCAATCAAATATAGATATATTGAACAATAAGATTAAAAGTGTTAAGGCAAAAACGAATATAACTGCAACAGGAGCCTTTATTATAGGTAACAACTCGGTAATTTCGGGAAGTACATCCATAGACGGGTACTGTTTAATTGGAAATAACTGCAGTATAGGCAAAAACACAAAAATAACAAATTCAATTTTATGGGATAATGTAATCATCTCGGACGATGTTATGATAAAAGATTCAATCATTTTAACGGGAACAAGAATAGAAAAATCCATAAATCATCAAATAGTAAGTGAAAATCAATTAAAAGAACACACAATAGTGGGAGTATAAAGGAATAAAATATGATAATAATAATGGAACCAAATGCTACAACGCAGCAAATAGAAACGGTAGTAAGAGCACTTGAAAACAAAGGATTTAAAACAGTATTAAACCACGGCGACGTAATGACCGTAATAGCTGCAATAGGTGATAAAAGGCTTATAGAACCGCATGCATTCCAGTCTTATGAGGGAGTAAGAAGCGTAAAATTAATACAGGAGCCGTACAAATTAGCTTCAAGAGAGGGAAAGCAAGATGATACGATAATTGAATTTTCTAACGGAGTGAGAATAGGCGGTTTAGAAAAGCCTGTAATGATAGCAGGTCCTTGCTGTGTAGAAAAAGATATAGAAGGATTACTCCAAGTGGCCGAAGCCGCAAAAGAAATGGGCTGTCAATTTTTAAGAGGCGGAGCATTTAAACCCCGTACATCACCTTATGATTTTCAAGGGTTGGAGGAAAAAGCACTTGAATACCTTGCAATTGCAAGAGAAAAAACAGGGCTCCTTGTTGTAACGGAGTTAATGGATACAATGGATTTGGACATGGTATGCAACTATGCTGATGTAATACAAATCGGGGCAAGAAATATGCAGAATTTTAAACTGTTAAAAGCAGTCGGAAAGTGCGATAAGCCCGTAATACTAAAACGCGGAGCGGCAGCTACAATTAGAGAATTTTTACTTGCTGCAGAACATATTATGTATAACGGTAACGATAAAGTAATACTATGCGAACGCGGTATAAAAGGCGTAGATAACACATCAACAAGAAACACCCTTGATGTTGCGGCAATTCCCGTAATAAAAAAATATTCACATCTTCCGATTATAATAGACCCGAGCCACGGAACGGGCAGAAGATACTTGATAGAACCTATGGCAAAAGCAGGATTAATAGTAGGCGCACACGGAGTAATGATGGAAGTTCACCATGATCCCGAAAATGCTTCATCTGACGGCGCTCAAAGTTTAAGTATTCCTATGTTTAAAGATATAGCAAAACGCTTAAACAAATTAATCGGCAGAATAGACTACGATAATAAGCATTCAATGAGTATGGTGTAAAATTGTATAAATTTGATTTTGAACCCGATGAATTTCAAAAAGAGGCTTTTGAATGTATAGATAAAGGCAAAAGCGTAGTAGTATGCGCCCCGACAGGTGCGGGCAAAACCTGTATAGCAGAACACGCAATTCATAATGCCTTGAATAATAATGTCAGATTATTTTACACAACACCGTTAAAAGCCCTATCAAATCAAAAATTTTATGATTTCGGCGAAAAATACGGAAAAGGAAACGTAGGACTTTTAACGGGCGATACTTCAATAAATCGCGAAGCCCCTATTGTTGTAATGACAACCGAAGTATTCAGAAATATGCTTTATAACACTAATTTCGGCTCTGCAAAAGACAATATGCGCGATGTAAAATACGTAGTACTTGATGAAGTTCATTATATGAACGATGAATCACGCGGCACCGTCTGGGAAGAGAGCATAATATACTGCCCCGTTAATGTTCAAATAATAGCACTAAGCGCAACAGTAGCAAATTCTCAACAGTTATGCGACTGGATAAATACCGTTCACGCTGGAACAGAGCATATATATACCGATTTTCGCCCCGTTCCGTTAAGGCATTATTATTATGATTCATCAAAACCTTATGATATATTACCCCTGCTTACGCCCGAGGGCAGATTAAACCGAAAAATCAAGCCCGAAAAGAAAATGAATTTTCACTCCCGCCAAGCAAAAAAACAAAACAGCGTTAAAGATTTAATAAGCGTATTACACAAAAAGGACATGCTTCCCGCTATATTTTTTACATTTTCACGTAAAAAATGCGATGAGAATATGGAAAAATGCGCAGGAATACATCTTATAACAGATGAAGAAGCAAAACAAATAAGAAAAGAAATACAAGAATTTTTAAAAGACCACGAATATTTAGAAAATAATAAAAATCTGGAATATTTATATAACGGAGTAGCCTCGCACCATGCCGGATTACTGCCTGCGTGGAAACTGTTGGTTGAAAGATTATTTCAAAAAGGATTGATAAAAGTAGTATTTGCAACAGAAACACTAGCTGCAGGAATAAACATGCCGGCAAGAACAACGGTTATAAGTGCAATAAGTAAAAGAACCGACTCAGGGCACAGAATGCTGACGGCTAATGAATTTTTACAAATGTCGGGACGTGCAGGCAGACGGGGCATGGATAAAATAGGCTACGTAGTAGTAATGGGAACACAATTCCAATCTCCCGAAGAAGTTGCAGATCTTGTAAAGAGTTCATCAAACCCATTGGAAAGTCAATTCTCCCCGGGGTACTCAATGGTTTTAAATCTATTACAAAATTTAGAGCTTGAGCAGGCAAAAGAGCTTATTTTAAAAAGTTTCGGCTACTTCTCATCAAATGACAGATTAAAACCGATAATTCTCCAGCAGATTAACTGCGAAAAAACTCTGGCAAAATTAAAAGATGAAAAATGCCCGTTTGGATTATCAAATGAGGATTTTCTTGAATTTAACAAATTAAAAGATAAATTTATAGTATATAGAAAACTAACAAGAACACTTCAAAAGCAGGCAAAACAAAAAGGACAAAAATCCGCACCCGAAGTTGAAGAATATTTAGGCAAAACAAGAGAATTAAGAGAAACACTAAATAAATATCACTGCGAAATATGCAGAGGATATAAAAAGCACATGAAAAATCTTGAAATAATAAACAGATATGAAAAAAAATACAAAGAAACATGCAAAAATATAGAAAAACAAAAAGACATATACTGGAATAAATTTTTGGCACATAAAGAAGTCCTTGAGCGGATGGGATATATAGTAAACGGTTCACCGACGCAAAGCGGAGTAACATGCTCAATGATAAGAGCCGAAAATGAACTGTTTATTTCTGAAATCATTTTAAGGGGCGTACTTGATGAATTAAAGCCTTATGAACTTGCCTCTGTAATTTGTGCTCTTGTTACTGAAGATTTAAGAGCAGATGTATACCCAAATCAACCTATAAGCCGAAATACAAGGCAAGCTCTGAATAAAATAAAAGAAATCAGAAAAAAAACAGCAATAATCCAGCGAGATTATGATATTAATACCGAAATGTACATAAACTCATACTATTCTCCGTTAATGGAACAATGGGTAATGGGAACTCCTTGGGAAGATATCGCGAAACAAGCGGAGTCCTCAGAAGGCGACATAGTAAGGATATTTAAGCGCACGGTAGACTTATTACGCCAATTAACAATACTTCCCAATATAAGCGAAGAACTGAAACAAAGCGCAAAAAACGCTGTGACATCGATATTAAAAGAACCCGTCGATGCCGATTAAGTATAAATCTAAATCAAACTAACCGTATATAGCCTTAATTCCCTGCAAATTACACAAAAGGCTTTCAAGTGCGTCTTTATTGCCTCGTTTAATTTGAATGAATTTAAGCACCATATCCCTGCTTGCATCAGATTCAAGAATGTCAATTAATCCCTTAACTTCTTCTTCGGTAAGATTAAACCTTTCTTGGATTTTAGTTATGTAATTAATATCCAATTCCATTTTTTTTGAAATGAACATATTACCTTTACCCGATAGAAGCCAGTTAATATTAATATGGCACTTCTCGATTAAAGCACTTAAGAATTTAGGTCCGGGCTGAGCTTCTTCGCGTTCATAGCTGCCGATAGTCCGCACCGGAATGTCTAACTTAATTGCCAGTTCTGCTGATGTCAGCTTTAGATTTTTTCTAATCTCTTTAATTCTTTTGCCTAACGCCATAGTAATTCCTGCTTTAAATTTTGTTACATTATATAGTAACACTTCTTGTATATTTGTACATGATATTGTAATATAAATTTTATAATTTATAATAACATGTAACTTCCAACTAATTGTATTATACAACAGATTACATTTTATTGCACTATTTTTTGTATTATACAATTTAATGAAGTAAAAAAAAAGAAAAAAAGGAGTGGGAAAACTATGAAAAAGAAGCATTTGAGACTTATTGTATCTCATGATCGCAATTGTACAAAAAAAGCAATAATTGAAGATTTAAAAGAAAAAGTAAAAAATCTTTTTATTTCTAAAAGAGAAAAAATTTATATTTTAAAAGACATCTTAATAAAAATTTATAGAGATTATGAAATTACAACAGGTTACGACTTTGAACCATACTATATAAGAGCCGAAAATAAACTTCAAACAATAATTAGGGATAAAAAAGTAGATTATTACTACAATCTTTTAAAAAAATTTCAAAAACAATATATATAACTTGGCAGAGGAACGGGAATGGATTGTGTATTGGAAAGGTATAAAAAATTAGCGGAATTAAATTCATTAATAATAAAAACAGAAAAAGTGAACGGAAAATTAATCTTTAACAGGTATTTTAATGAAAATGAAGTAAAAATAAGCATAAATGCAATAGCATGGAAAATTACGGACTGGAAAAAATATCAAAAATACAAAATTGAACTTATTATACCTATTGAAAATATTAAAGATTACTCTGAAAAAAATTTAAAAAAAGAGTTATTAACTTTACTATATAAGGAAATTATGGAAAAAAATAATATAATGATATAATTTTTCTATGAGTAAAAAAGTAATAGCAAAAAATCCTAAAGCGTTTCATGAGTATCATATATTTGACAAATTTAATGCAGGTATGGTGCTGACGGGAACTGAAATTAAATCAATACGCAAAGGCGGAATAAATTTAAAAGACAGCTTTGTAAAAGCCGAAAATGGCGAAATATACTTATATAATTGCCATATCAATGCTTATGAACAAGGCAACAGATATAATCATGAAGAAAAAAGAGTCCGAAAACTGTTATTAAATAAAAAAGAAATAAATAAAATAGCAGGAAAAATTAAAAAAGACGGATACGCAATAACGGCGCTTGAAGTATATCTGGAAAACGGCTGGGCTAAAATAGAAATAGCTCTGGCAAAGGGCAAAAAATTATACGACAAGCGTGAGGATTTGGCAAAAAAATCTCAAAATCGCGATATAGCAAGGGCTGTAAAATTTAATAAGTAAATATTAATTTATAATTTTTCCGTCAAACAGCTGTTTAACCATTTCAGCTTGTGAAGAAACTTCTGCACCCTCGGTCGGAGCTTCTTTTTCCTTATTTTTCATTTGTGAATATGTTTGATAATCTTCTTCTTCCTGTTTTTTTATATCTGCTTCCTCATTATTTTTAACGGGTTCAGTGGCAGGCAATGTAACCTTTTTTGATAAATCAATATTTTCCGACAAAATAATTTCAATTTTAGGGTTGGAAATACCCATATATTTAGAAACAGCGTCAACAAGTGCTTGTTTTTTAGCGCCTTCACCTGCCTGTTTAATAAATAATTCCTTAGAAAACGCTATGACGATTTTATCTTTTGAAATTTGAACGGGCCTTGCCAAACCTGTATAAAATGCTTTGTTTGGAGGACTTTCTATACTTTGAAGTATTGAAATCCAAAGCGTGTGCATATCATCCTGTGTATTATTAACGGAATTATTTGGAATTTGCTGATGTGTTTCGACATGCGTATTTTCTTCCGCCACTTGTTTTGGTTTCATTTCCGGATGAGTTATATGTTCATCCTGTTTTAGCTGCGTCTGCGGAGTTTGCATAGTCGGTGCAGGATTTGAAAGGGTTTGTTTAGATGCTTCAATAGAAACAGGTTTTACCTGACGTACTTGAGGCGATACATTCCCCGATTCAAGCTGTTCTATTCTTTTTAATAAGTTTTCCGCAGAAGGAAGATTTTTATAATTAGTCAAATCTATAATACAAAGTTCCAGCCACAAGTATTTATTAGTTGTATCTTTAATTTGTGTTGCGTAATAGCTTAATCTGTCAATAATTGTAATAATTTCCGATACCGTAAATGCCTGCGATTGTTCTTTTGCCTTGTCAAAATTAGTTTCGTTAAGAGCTGTAAGCGAATATATTAACTCTTTATCGCTGCAGTTTTTGGCAATCATTAAATCTCTGAAATACTGAATTAAGTTTGTAACAATTTGCACGGGTTCGTTACCTTTTGAATATATTTTATCTATCAAAGGAACGGACTTTGTGCAATCGGAGTCAATAATATACTGAGTAATTTCAGATAAAGTTTCATAAGAAATTTTACCTAAAATTTCGTTAATATCTTCAACCTCAATTTGTTTATTTACGCCCAAAACACTTATCTGGTCTAATAAAGCAAGCGCGTCACGCATACCGCCTTGAGAATTTTTTGCAATCGCAAAAAGTGCTTCTTTTGAAATATTAATATTTTCCTGCTGTGAAATATATTCAAGCCTTTTAACTATGTCATCAGTGGTAATTCTTCTGAAATCAAACCTTTGACATCTTGATATTATTGTATCAAGCACCTTATGAGGCTCGGTCGTTGCAAGAATAAAAATAACATTTTCAGGCGGTTCTTCCAGTGTTTTTAATAAAGCGTTAAAAGCATGGTTAGAGAGCATGTGAACTTCATCTATCACATAAATTTTATATCTTCCGTTAACGGGAACATACTGGATTTTTTCCAATATAGCTTGAGTATCCTCAACGCTTCTGTTGCTTGCAGCGTCAATTTCAATAACATCAACGGGAATAGAGTTCATAATATCAAGGCATGCCGGACATTTACCGCAAGGAGTAAGAGTCGGTCCTTCTTTACAGTTTAAAGATTTAGCCAAAATTCTTGCCGAAGATGTTTTACCCGTACCTCTCGGACCGCATAAAAGGTAAGCATGCGCTATACGGTTTAATTTAATGGCATTGCTTAAAGCGTGTACTATATTTTCCTGTCCGATAAGGTCATGGAAAGTCTGAGGTCTGTATTTACGGTATAATGGTATATATTTTGTTTCCAATTGCCTGCTCCAAAAATGTTTGCTAATATCAATTATATATTATTTAAAGAAAAAAGTGTGCGACATGCAAATAATAAAACCAAAAAAATTAAAAAAAGGTGATACAATAGGCATTTTAGGAATATCAGGAGCAATCAAAGAGTATGAAAAAATAGAAAATGCCAAATTTTTTTTGGAGAACCAAGGCTATAAAGTAAAAATATCAAACACCTGTAAAAATTCTCATCGTTATATGGCAGGCAATTGCGATGACGAGTGCATAGAAGCTCTGCACGATTATTTTTCCGATACAAACATTAATGCAATACTCTGCGCAAGGGGCGGATACGGGACTTTAAGACTTTTAAAAAAAATTGATTGGGAAATAATAAAGAAAAATCCGAAAATATTTGCAGGTTTTTCTGATATAACAACATTGCTGAATATGATATTAAAAAAAACGGGATTAATTACCTTCCATAGCGCAATGGCAAAGGGTGATTTCGGCGGTGAGGTACAACAATACACTCAAGATAGTTTTTTTAAAGCCTTAGAGGGCAATTTAACTCAAATTAAGGCAGAAAAACCTGAAATAATAAAAGCGGGAAGCGCACAAGGTATACTTTGGGGCGGAAATCTTGCTACATTAACATCACTTTGCGGATTAGATTTTATCCCCGAGGAAGATTTAATATTAACAGCGGAAGACTTAAACGAACCTGTTTATAAGATTGACAGAATGTTTACCCAGCTTTTTAATACGGAAGATATAAGAAAAAGAGTAAAAGGAATTGCAATAGGTGAATTTCAAGATATTGAAAATGAAGAAAGTTTAAATCAAGTCTTAAAAGAGATTGCAAATGAATACAAAATCCCTGTTTGCAAAGGGTTTAAAATAACTCACGGTAAAATAAAAGACACAATTCCGATAGGGGTAAAAGCAGAGCTAAACAGTGAAAAAGGGCTGATAACTTTAAAAGAAAAATATACCGAATAATCATAGAGAGTAATTAAAAAAATAAAAAAAATCAGTATAATAAAATTTATGAGTAATTTATTTGAAATAAAAAACTTAAATATGCACTATCCCGTAACAGACGGGTTGATGGGCAATATAAAAGGATATGTATATGCTCTTAATAATGTTAATTTAGATATAAAAGAAAATGAAATCCTTGGTTTAGTAGGTGAGTCTGGGAGCGGCAAGTCGACATTGGGAAACTGCATATTAAAATTAATAACCCCGACAAGCGGAGAAGTTTTATTTAAAGGTGAAAATATACTGAATAAAAAGAAAAATGAGTTAAAAGAGTTTAGAAAAAACGCTCAAATGATATTTCAAAACCCATATATGAGCCTAAATCCAAGAATGAAAATATATGATATTTTAAAAGAACCTTTAATTGTAAATATAATAATAGACAAAAAAGAAATAAATCACAAAATAAAAGAAATAATAAACCTAACAGGCATAAGAGAAGAAGATTTAAACCGGTATCCGCATGAGTTTTCGGGCGGACAAAGGCAGAGAATAGCAATTGCACGGGCAATAATAACACATCCGATATTTATCGTTGCGGATGAACCCGTAAGTGCATTGGATGTGAGCATACAGGCTCAAATAATAAATCTTATGCTTGAACTAAAACAACATTTAAACCTCACAATGCTTTTTATATCACACGATTTAAGCGTAATAAAATACATCTCGGACACAATTGCGGTAATGTATTTAGGCGAAATTGTCGAAATTGCGGAAAAAGATGAACTTTTTAATAATCATAAACACCCTTATACCGAGGCTCTGTTAAACGCAGTTCCCGTAATTTCCGAGGATAAAAAGAGTAAAAAAATAATATTAAAAGGAGATATCCCCTCACCTCAAAATCCGCCTCAAGGGTGCAAATTCCATACAAGATGTCCTTATGTTATGGAAAAATGTAAAACTCAAGCACCTGAATTTTTTGAAATATCACAAAATCACAGAGTAAGGTGCTTTTTGTGCGAAAATCATAATATTTATTAATAAAATTTTAAAATTATGATAAAATAATGTTATGGCAAATATAAGGGTATTTATACAGGAAACCATAACTTATCAGCTGATAATAATGTTTCTAAACCACGTTAGGGAGTTTTGTGAAACATTCGGTGATATTTCATACAGATTTTTACAGGTTTTAAAATACCTGTTTTCTTTTCAAATTAACCGAAAACAGCTGATAGAACAAGCATCACGCTTTGCTGTGGACTCTTTACCCATAACACTATCAATCGTATCATTAACGGCAATAATACTTGCGATGCAGGTAGCCCCCGAAATGGTAAAGCAGGGCGGAAAAGACTATATAGGACTCCTTGTAGCGTTAACAATGGTGCGCGAGATAGGTGTTATAATGTCAGGTTTCGCCATAATATCAATGATAGGTTCATCACAGGCAAGTGAACTTGCAACAATGCGAGTAACAGAACAGATTGACGCAATGAATGCACTCAAAGTATCACCTTTTAAATATTTGTTTTTACCGCGGGTACTTGCAGGGTTTATAATGATGCCGTTTGTAGTAATCATAGCCACAACAACGGGAATACTTGCGGGCGGATTAACGGCAATGAGCGCCGCAAAAGATGTAACGTGGCTTTGTTATATATCATCAGTCTGGCAGGGATTGTACATAAGAGATATAAACATAATGCTTTTAAAAGCAGCGTGTTTTGGCGGAGCAATCAGTTTAGTAAGTTCAAGCTGCGGATATGACGCAAAAGGCGGGGCAAAAGGTGTCGGTATCGCAACAACAAAAGCAGTTGTCTGGTCTTTTGTTACAATAGTTATAATAGATGCAATATTTGCGGCAGCATTTTATTTTTAAAAAGAAGGTAAATATGTCAATACAAGTAGAACACTTAACAAAAATATTCGATGATAAAAAGGTGCTGGATAATATATCTTTCAACGTGGAAGACGGAGAAGTACTTTCAATTGTAGGCTTCAGCGGTTCGGGGAAAAGTACGATATTAAAGATATTATGCGGACTTTTAGAAGCTGATGAGGGTTCAATAAAAATCAGCGAGGGCGATATCGCCATGGTGTTCCAGTATTCGGCATTATTTGACTCGTTAAACGTATTTGATAACATATCCTTTGCCCTGCAGGAAAGAAAAGAATTTAAAGGTATGTATACAAAGCAGGATTTAAAAGACATAGTAAAAAAGAGCCTTAATACAGTAGGTTTATCGGGAATAGAGGAAAAGTTTCCGCACGAACTGTCAGGGGGAATGCAGAAAAGAGTCAGCTTAGCACGTGCGATAGTAACGAAACCCCGATATATTTTATATGATGAACCGACAGCAGGCTTAGACCCCGTTGCCTCCACCGTTATAGAAGACTATATATTAAGGCTTCGGGATGAAACAAAATCAACATCTATCGTTGTAACACACCAAATGTCAACTATAAAAAGATGCTCGGATAAAGTAATTATGCTCTATGACGGGCATATAGTATTCAGAGGAACCCCGAATGAACTGTTATTGCAGGATAACCCTTATACAAAACAGTTTGTTTCCGCGTCAATAGAAGGTCCTATGAAAATAACGGCAGACAGTTTTTAGTTTTAAATTTTTATTGTAAAATGGATTTAGAAAAGGAAAAATATGAAATTCACATCATCATTTAAAGTCGGTATATTAGCACTATCAGCATTAGTGATATTACTTTTTACAATAATGTGGGTTAACGGGAAGTCACTTTCAAACGCAGACAGACAAACCGTTACATTTAAAGATGTTAACGGAATGCGCACGGGAAGCGGAGTGCAGATGATGGGCGTTAGAATAGGGCAAGTTGAGGAAATAAAACCGCACATTGAACCCGATAAAAGTTATGTTGATGTTAAATTTGTAATAACGGAACCTGATATAAAAATCCCTAAAGCGTCTGAAATATCCATTCAGCAATCGGGAATAATAGGCGAGCAGTTTTTGGAAATAACTCCTCCGCGCGAAAGGGTTATATATTTACCTGAGCAGGGTAAAACAGATATTCTCCACGCTGATGATAAAGTGCAAATGGAATTAGACGGTAAATATTACGATATCGGAATTGTAAAAAAGATTGAAATTGTTGAAACCAATATGCTTCCGATAATAGTTAAAGAAAATATCAAAACCAAAAATGCTTATAAAATAAAATACATAATCAATTTACCCGGATTAATTACTCCCGCAAATTTAAACGGTAAAATTGTAAAAGATGAGAACGAGAAAAAATTAAGAATAGCCCCGCAAGAAGATATTAAAGTTCCATATCCGAAAACAGACTCACCATATACGGTTATAGAGCCCATGAGAATAGCAGATTTCCTTGAACTTCAATACCGCAGTGCAGAATCACTTGTTGAAACCAATGAAAGAATAGCAATGCTGTTAACCGATGATGTTATTGAAGAATTAAAACAATCAGCATATAACATAAACGATTTAACGGAAAATACAAATATTACAATGGCAAAAGCACAAGAGCTTATTGATTTATCAAAGAGCGAATTAGAAATGTTATCTTCCGAAATCAATGAATTAACAGCAAATATAAATAAACTTGCAGGAGATGAAAATTTTGCAAAAAGCGTTGCGGATGCTACAAAATCATTTGAAAGATTATCAAACAACGTATCATGCCTGTTAGAAGACCCGACAACGAAGCAGACACTTGCTAATTTAGATATTACAATAAAGAATGTAGCTGAATTATCAAGCTATGTAAACGATATGAGCAAAGACGCCAAGTTAAAGAGCTATGTAAAAGAGTCTGTTGTTAAATTAAACAAAGCATTAGACAAATTAACTATAACATTAGATACAGTTAATTATGCAACAGAGGATGAAGAAAAACTTAAACAAACAATGGATGATATAAATGCAACATCAGAGAACCTTAAAAAATTCTCGGAGAAATTAAATAAGAGATTTTTACTGTTCAGATTAATGTTCTAGGCGTATTATGAAACTGTTTATATCAAAACTCCATTATAAAAAAAATCCAAACATATATGAAAAAACAATAATATGGCTGTTAAGAGCAGTAAGTTTACCGTATAATTTGGCAGTAAATGTAAGAAATAAAATGTATGATAAAAAAATACTTTGCTCATACGGTTCAAAGTCATTTGTAATATCAGTCGGGAATATAACAACGGGAGGCGTTGGCAAAACTCCGTTTACACTTGAAACTGCGAAATATTATTTAAGTTTAAACAAAAAAGTAGCGATACTCTCGCGCGGGTACGGGGGAGAATTATCCAACAAAGAACCAAGGCTTATTTCAGACGGCTCAGGTGCGAAATACAGCGCTAAAATGGCGGGGGATGAACCTGTTTGGCTTAGTGAAAATTGTAAAGGGGCTTATGTTGTTACGTGTTCAAGCAGAATAAAAGCTGAAAAATTTGTGCAGGAACAATATTCGCCAGACATAATAATTCTTGACGACGGATTTCAACACCGCAAAATGAAGCGGGATTTGGATATAATGCTTATTGATGCAAAAAACAAATTCGGAAACGGTTATACACTGCCCGCAGGACCGTTAAGAGAAAATATATCTAATGTACGGCGCGCAGATAAAATAGTTGTTGTTAATAAGAGTTTTGAAACAAAAAAAGCACTAAAATACTGTGATTACTTAAAAAAAAGATTTAAAAAAGAAATATATTTATGCAAAATAGTTCCAGATTATGCTTATAACATTTTTACGGGTGAAAAACTGGAAAAAGAAGAAAAAATAATGGCATTTTCTGCAATTGGGCAAGCGGGCGGGTTTTATGATTTTCTGAAAACCGACTATCGGCTCATTGCGGTGTTGGAGTTTGAAGACCACCACACTTATGACACTGATGATATATCCCAAATAATTCATTTTGCACAGGAGGAAAATATAACGCATATAGTCACTACGGAAAAAGACGCGGTAAAATTAATTGAAGTAATAAACAATATAGAACTGCCCGTCAAAATATATGCGCTCAAATTAAAAGCATTTGTAGATATTAAAGAGGTATGCGGGGTATAATGAAAATTCTTGTTGTAAGATACCGTTTTATAGGCGATATGATATTGACAATTCCGTTTTTAAGGAATTTAAGATACGCATATCCTAATGCGCAAATTGATATGCTTGTTTCGCCAAATTCAGGTGAAGTAATAGAAAACTGTCCTTATGTAAATAATTTTATATATTTTGATACAACAAGAAAACACAAATATGAAATAGGAGAAGGCAAAAAAAAATCATTTTGGCACTACGTTAAACTGTTGCACAGAGAAAAATACGATAAAGCCTATGTATTAAAGCGTTCATTATCAAGTGCAATGCTATGCTATTTCGCGGGAATAAAAGAAAGAATAGGCTATGACTGCGAAAACAGAGGATTTTTACTTACAAAAAAAATAAAATACGATACTCAAAAACATGAATCAGAATGTTTTCTTGATGTTTTAAAAGCGGATAATATCTTTATAAAAGATAATTATCTTGAAAACTGGGTAAGCGAATACAATAATCAAAAGGCAGATGAACTGTTTAAATTAAACAATATAAATAACGAACACATAAAAGCCGTAGTAAGTGTAACCGCTTCAGATGACAGAAAGGTTTGGAATATAAATAACTATGCACGCATAATTGAATATTTATCAAATGAAAAAGGTGTACAGGTAATTTATATAGGCGCGCCTTCCGATAAAGCAATATATGATACATTGCAGATAAAGGAGAATTTAAAAATACCTGCCGTAAATTTATGTGAAAAAGTAACATTAAAAGACAGTCTGGCAGTACTAAAAAAAGTTGATTTTATAGTGGGCAATGACTCAGGGACACTTCACATGGCGTCATCCGTCGGAACAAAAGTAATAGGACTATACGGGCCTATGCCGGCAGAAAAATGGCGTGCAATCGGAGATGATAATATTATTATAAAATCTGATTTAGAATGTATACCCTGCTCTTTAAGAGGAAAATGTAAAAATAACATAGCCTGCATGGAAAATATAACAATTGAACAGGTAAAATCAGCAATAGATACGGTACTGAATAAACGGTTTTCAAGAGTTTAAAACATATTAAAAAGATTTGTATAATAAGAGCTGTAAGCATTGACAGCAACATAAGCAACAATAATTCCTGCTAAAATAAGCATAAGAGGCTCAATAATTTTTACAAGAACTTTTAATGATAAATCCAGTTCGCGTTCATAGTCTTTAGAAACAAGCGAAAGCATTTTATCAAGCTCGCCCGCTTTTTCACCCGCCGAAATTTGCGACATTGCATAAGATGAAAATAAATCGGAACATTGAAGTGCAGATGATATTTCATTACCAGCGGATACAAGTTTAAGCGAATTATTTAATTTTAATTTAACCTTTGGAATACTTATTACGGAATAAGCCAGCTCAAGCGATTTATAAGCATTAACCCCCGCTTCATAAGCAAGTGCAAGTACCGCAAAAAAATTACTGAAATTATAATTCCTAACTATTTTAGAAATCAACGGCAGTTTATTTAATATGTTAAAAACAGTATTAATAAACTTCTTTTGTTTTGAAACAAATAAAACAATCCCGCCTAAAACAGCAAAAACAATAACAATTTTGAATACTGCCCCAATCAGCAGATTACTCGTTTCAAAAGAGCTTATTCCCTCACCCATATATGAAAACATTTTTAAAACAAAAAATTTAAAAAACAAAAATACCGCAATTGCCATACAAATAATAATAACCGGATAAGTTAAAGAAGATAAAACAGATTTTTTTAACTCATCTTCGCGTTTAAGATTATTTATAATATTAAACAGCATTTTATCAAGTTTTCCGGATTTTTCGCCCGCAACAATAAGTCCTGTATTAGCCAAACCTAAAATATTTTCATAATGCAAAAAGGCTTCCTCAAGCGAACAGCCCTTTTCAATTTTTTTTATTAAATGAAAACAAAGTGCCTTTATATTATCATTTTTTGTTGATGTATAAATTGAATTAAATATTTGCAAAAAAGAAAAAGCAGAACGAAACAGAACATAAAAAGAATTAAAAAATTCCATTTTTTCTTTTGAAGAAAATTCAATAATATTTGAATGACTTTGTGAATAATTACTCATAAAACAATTATATATTTTTTAATAAGCGATTGTAAATATTTTTTGTGATAGTATAAAAACTATGAACGCATATATACTACCGTTAATATTAACCTTGTTTGCAGGCATGTCAACGCTTTTAGGCGGATTTATAACATTTTTTGTAAAACGCAATAACTTAAAAGCACTGTCAGTCGGCTTAGGATTTTCCGCAGGAGTAATGGTTTATATAAGTTTATGCGAGCTTATGAATGAAGCTCCGCAAATGCTAAACGGCGGATATGGTTTAATAACATCAAAAGCACTGGCATTTGGCGGATTTTTTGCGGGAATAATAATTGCCATATTAATAGACTATTTTGTTCCCGACCATATAGAATCTGATTTTTTAAGCACTTCAAAAAGATGTCATCAAAGGCATCAAATAAGACGGGCAGGGTTAATAACCGCAATAGCAGTAACAATGCACAATTTCCCCGAAGGTATGGCAACATTTTTAGTATCCTCGCAGGATATAATGCTTGGAATACCTGTTGCAATAGCAATAGCAATACATAATATACCCGAGGGTATTGCAATAGCACTACCGATATTCCATGCAACAGGGAAAAAACGGCTTGCAATATTATATTCGTTTGTATCAGGTATTTCTGAACCCATAGGAGGATTAATTGGAGTTTTACTTTTAAAAACAATAATGCCCGCTCAATCAATAGGCATAATGACAGCAGCCGTAGCGGGAATTATGGTTTATATTTCTTTTGATACCCTGCTCCCCTTAGCAAGAGAATACGGCGAAAATCACCACGTAATAATCGGAATAGTATCGGGTATGCTGATTATGGGGTTAGGATTAATTTTCCTGTAAATTATACTCCATAATATAATCATCCATAACAAATCCGCAGCCTATATCGGTTACAACAGATTTGACATTTTTAAATCCCCATTTCAAATAAGCGCAAATCGCTGTTTTATTATTTTTATTTACCGTTAAATAAATAATTTGTTTATTTAAAGTTCGTGCAATTTCTAATATATGTTCAAAAGCAGACTTTCCTATACCGCAATGTCTGTAATCTTTTTTTACATACAATTTTGACAAAAATAATTTGTTATCCTCGGAGCAAACTCCAAAATATCCTGCATTTTCGCCATTATATCTTATAATTTTATATATATAACCTTTATTTTCAATAGCAGACTTAACAGCTTCATAAGATTGAAAAAGATTAACCATATAATTTATTTGTTCGGTAGTTAACAAGCAAGGCCAGTATTCATGCCAGATTTCGGAAGCAAGAATTGTGAGCTCATTAATTTGATTATCTGTTTTAATATTTAAAAAATCCATAATTCACTCTATCGGTATGTATGCACTGTAAACAAGACTGGCGAAGCCCTCAAAATAGCTTATTTGGGTAGCACTTCCCGTTGGAATATAAACTTTAAACTGATTGCAAGGCGGAATAGAAAGCGCATTAGCGACAGCCGACTGAATTACATCACCATGCGTTATAATAATAATTCTTTTACCCAAATTTTGCTCAACAATATTGTTTAATGCCTCCGCAACACGTTTATTAAGTTCAACCGTGGTTTCACCGCCCTCGGGCCAGTAATGTTCGGGATTTTTATGATATTCTTCAAGCATGTGCGGAAATTTTTGTTCAATATCATCAAAAGTCATACCGCTCCAAACCCCTGCAAGTCTGCTTCTTAACTGCGGAATTATCTCAAAATCATGCGAGCAGATTTTAGATAATATTTCAGCACTCTGAACAGTCCTAAGGGCAGAGCTTGTATAAATTTTATCAATTTTTAATCCCTTATTTTTAACCCAATTAGAAATTCTATCCATTTCAAATCTGCCCAAAGCGTTGAGTGCAGGATATGATTCATCATCAAATAACCTGTTTTCTTCGGTGTTAATTGTTGCACCGTGCCTTATAAATGTAATTTTACATTTTCTTTTAAAAAACATAAAGTGACTCCGGTAATATTATACCCAAAATTAACAACTTTTACTAATTTGGCACAGGTTTTATTTTGTAGTACAATATAATAGACGAGAAGATTGGGGAATAAGGCATGACAACACAAACAAATAATTATGACGCAAGTAATATAAGAGTCTTAGAGGGACTGGAAGCAGTAAGATTAAGACCCGGAATGTATATAGGTTCAACCAGCCAAAGGGGACTTCATCACTGCGTATATGAAATCGTAGATAACTCAATTGATGAATCACTTGCAGGATATTGCAAACATATAAAAGTAACAATAAATAAAGATGAAAGCGTAACGGTAGAAGATGACGGACGAGGCATTCCCGTTGATATAAAACCCGAAAGCGGAAAATCAGCACTGGAGATAGTACACACGGTACTGCACGCGGGCGGAAAGTTCGGCGACGGCGGTTACAAGGTATCAGGCGGACTACACGGGGTAGGCGCTTCCGTTGTAAATGCACTTTCTGAAAAAATGGTGGTAGAAGTATCAAGGGACGGATTTGTTCACCGTCAGGAATATATGAGAGGTGAACCGACAGGTCCTGTTGAAAGAATAAGAGAAACTGATAAAACAGGTACAAAGTCAACATTTTGGCCCGACCCTGAAATTTTTAAAGAAACAACCGTAATGGACAGAGAAGTCATTTCCACAAGACTAAGAGAAATGGCATTCTTAAATAAAGGGTTAAAAATAACTTTCCTTGACGCAAAAAATGACCATACGGAAGAATTTCATTATGAGGGCGGAATAGGCAGTTATGTTGAATTTTTAAATAAAAATAAAAATGTAATGTTTGAAAAGCCCGTTTATATAGATAAAACCGTGGATGGAATAGCGGTTGAAATTGCACTGCAATACACTGACGCATATAATGAATCAGTATTGAGTTTTGCAAATAATATAAATACTCATCAGGGCGGAACTCACTTAACAGGCTTCAGAAATGCAATAACCCGTGTATTAAATGATTACGCAAGAAAAAATAACTTATTAAAAGACTCTGATCCGAATGTAACGGGTGATGATGTTCGCGAAGGGTTAACCGCTATTGTCAGTGTTAAATTGGGTGAACCTCAATTTGAAGGACAGACAAAAGAAAAACTCGGAAACACGGAAGCTCAAAGTGCCGTAAATGATGTAGTGCGCGAGAAATTTCAAGAATGGCTTGAATTTAACCCGAAATCCGCAAAACTTATAATTGAAAAAATATTGCAGGCACAAAGAGCACGTGAAGCGGCAAGAAAAGCAAGAGATTTAACAAGAAGAAAATCCGTGCTTGAAAATTCAACACTCCCGGGGAAATTAGCCGATTGCTCAAACCGCGAACCCGAAAAATGCGAACTGTATATTGTAGAGGGTGACTCTGCGGGCGGAAGTGCTAAGCAGGGCAGAAACAGAATGTTCCAAGCCATACTGCCGTTAAGAGGTAAAATTTTAAATGTAGAACGTGCAAGACTTGATAAAATATACGGAAATAACGAAATTCAATCTTTAATTCAAGCAATAGGAATTAATATCAGCAAAAATGAAGATGACGTTAATATAGAAAAACTGCGCTACCACAAAATTATATTTATGACCGATGCTGATGTAGATGGCGCCCATATCAGAACACTGCTTCTGACATTTTTCTTCAGATACGCTAAACCGTTGATAGATAACGGATACATATATATAGCACAGCCTCCTTTATATAAACTTACAATAGGTAAGAATTCAGAATATTTATATGACGACAGAGCTTTAGATAAAACCCTCCGCGAGAGAGGCACAACAGGTCTTACCCTGTGCGATAATTCAAAAGATAAAGTATGCACAAATGAAGCATTGGTTTCATTAATCGGTAATATGTCGGGATATTACAACTCTTTTAACAGCCCGATAATAAATGCCGTTCCCTCGGTTGTAATAAGAGGGCTTGTAAGAGCGGAAATAACTCCCGAGGACTTTGATAATTCAAACAGAATGGAAGAAATAATTGCATATCTTCAGCATTACGTAAAAGACCACGCGGAAAATTACGGAATTACGGAAGCAAAAGATTATACGGTAAGCCTTAAGCAAAATCCGGAAACAGGCAAATACTCAATAAAAGTAGAACTTGGAGAAGGAATAGAGCCTGTATCCGTTACACAAAGCCTTATTAAATCAAATGAATTTGTAAAAATCAAATCAACATATCCTTTAATAAGACAATTCTTATTTGAAGAAGAAAAGACTTTAAATCTAAATACCGGCACTGAAGACTTAACAATTACCTCGTTTACGGAACTTCAAAGAATAATAGAAGAACGAGGCAAAAAAGGAGTAGGTATTCAACGGTTTAAAGGGCTTGGTGAGATGATGCCTCAACAATTGTGGGAAACAACAATGGATCCTGCTAACAGAACATTGTTAAAGGTAACAATTGAAGATGCAATGATGGCAGATCAATTATTTGATGTATTAATGGGTGATAACGTAGAACCAAGACGTGAATTTATAGAAAATAATGCAGTCTACGCAACAAACATTGATACTTAAATCCTTAATTTCGGAGTAAAAAGTGGATTTTATAATAAAACTGCTTAAATTAAAAGTTACAAAGGTGTTTTTATGTATTCTAATGATTACATTTATAGCATCTTTGTATTTTTATCGCGATTGGTATTTCAGACAATATCACAAATGTATAGGATTTTATTATGTAAATAAAGGTGATAAAGCATACAGAGATAAGAAATATCAAAAAGCAATAGATATGTATAAAACGGCACTGAGGCATTATCCGGAGCATTCAAGGGCAGGATGTAACCTTGGCAATATATATGTAAGTTTTGAAAACTATTATGAAGCGGTAAATGCTTATGAGCAGGCACTTAGATACAGTCCGAATTTTATGATATGCAGAATGGATTTAGGTATAATACTCTCCGAAAAACTTGCCGACTACGATAAAGCAATACAGGAGTATGGCAGAGTAGTAAATTCAAATCCTTTTACACTCAACATTCCATTAATATTTAATAATAAAGAAACTACAAAAGTAAATAAAGGTTTGGCATATTATAATATGGGGCTGGCATATCGCGGGAAAGCAGTGTATATGGGCGACAGGACTCAAACTGCCGTTAAATACTTAAAGAAAGCCGAAGAAGCATATACAAATGCGGAAAAATATTTAAAAAATGATTATGATAATACCTATAACCATGCTTTGACAAATCATTTATTGGGCGATTATAAAAAAGCGTCACTTGAATATTGCGACGCAATTAATATAAAGCCCGAAAGTTTTGAGGCTCATTATAATTTTGCCCTGCTTTTAAGAAGTATGAATATGAATAAAGAAGCTCTGAATGAATTTGAAAAATCCGCAATGCTGTTGGATTACGACGGAAAATACAATAAAAACAAGTATATTTTCGGTATAATATCGGAAATAAAAAGAAGAATTATTAACGAAGAAGGCGGATACGATTATTTAATAACCAGAACGGACGTAACTTCGCTTCCAAAAGATGAAATTACATATACAAAAGGTAAAGTAGTTCCTAAAGATTTTGATATGGAAAAATTATTAAAATGCACTTATAAAAAACAATTAGAAGAAATGTAATATGAACAAAACCAATAATTTGAAATTTTTAAATATTTTATCGGAAATACTTTCAAAAAGGTTGTCACCGATAAATACAATGAACTCAATAAACAAGTTATTTAAAGATTATTTAAACGCGGAAGAAATAAGGTATATAATCTGGGATAACAATAATATGAGCCTAAAAGATTTTAACGCGGATATAATATCGGAAGAACATTTAACCGAAAATCAAATTATAAATTATGTATATACAAACTTCTCAATAAATAAAGGAAAAACATTTTATTTTAACGAAAAAGAATACCACTGCGAAACAACAGAAGAAGAAATCAATGAAATACAATCAGAGAATGACGAAATAAACACTTTAATGTACCCGATAATAGCAAACGGAGAGGTATTCGGGCTGATAAAATTAAAAATAAAAAATACAAAACCCGATAAAGACTTATTAGCTCTAATAAAAATAAGTACAATGTTAATTTCGGGGTCAATAATAAACTATTTACTGAATGAACAAATGGAAATAAGTTTAAATTTTTATAAGGCAATGAAAGATATAGCAAAAATAATAGAAAGCCAGTATGAGCTTTCATATATTATTCCGCTAATCGGAGAAATGATAGACCGCTTTATAAGCTCACATTTAATATATATATTTATAAAAAAAGAAAACGAATATAAACTTGTATGGCCAAAAGCGTGCAAAGATAAACAAATATATAAATTACTTGAAAAATTAACTGATAAAACAGAATATAAAATATCAAAAGACGGAAAAATAGGAGTTTTCCCCATAACAAACAATGAAACAATACAAGGCGCAATAGTGGCATACAGTAATATAGAAAAACTGCTGCAAAAAGATATAGATTATTTAACGCAATTAACAAGACAATCGGGACTAACGCTTCAGCGGGCAAATATGTATGCTGAAGTATTAAAATATGCAACCATGGACGCTTTAACAGGGTTAAACAATCGCAGACAATTTGAAATCAGGTTAAATCAAGAAGTTGCAAACAGCAAAAGAAACAACATTCCAATGTGCTGTATGATGCTGGATGTGGATTACTTTAAAAAAGTAAATGACACATACGGACACGCAGCAGGTGATTGTGTGTTAAAAGATGTAGCTCAAATAATAAAAAATGAAATAAGAGAATATGATATAGCTTGCAGATACGGCGGAGAAGAATTTTTTATAATTCTGCCACAAACACAAATAAAAGAAGCAAGCCTTGTGGCACAAAGGCTTCGAAAAGTAATTGAGGAGTCAAATATAGACATAACAGGTACAGGTGTAAAGAATATAACAAGTATAAATATAACGGTAAGTATAGGAGTATGTGCGTTCAATTCAAATATGAGCGCGGATGAAGTAGCCCAAAAGGCTGATAAGGCCCTATACAAAGCAAAAACGACAGGAAGAAACAGAGTCATTATTGCTTGATATTTTAGTTTGTTTTATTCTGTTATAAAAGGACTTAAGAATAGATTATGAAATTATTAAAATATATAGTAATAAGTTTAGCCGTAATAGTTCCGTGTATAATTACAATATTAATATATAATGATAAAATCACTCAAAATTCGCCCGTATATTATAAACAGGGCGTAGAATTTTATAAAAACGGAGATTATCAAAAAGCATATTATAATTTTGGTAAAATACACAGAATAAGCCCTTTGTATTCAATGGCAATATATAAACAGGCAAAATCAGCTCAAAAAGCGGGAGATTATAATACTGCAGTATTGAAATACAATGTTTATTTAAAAAGAAACCCCAATTCACTGTTTTCGCAAACAGCAAGATATAATTTAGCAAAATGTTATTATTATTTAAAAGATTATGAATCTGCAAAGAAATTGTTTTTAGAAACAAAATCAAAAATGAAAGATACTGCTTCAACTGCCGATTACTATTTGGGCTTAATAGAGAAAACAACCGATAAAGAAGCAAGTGCAAAATATTTTACCCGATATTTAAAAGCAAAAGATAATACAAACAGAAATTATGAATTATCGGCAGCACAAGAACTGTCAACAATAGGCAGAGAACTAACTGATGATGAAAAATTAATAGTCGGAACTACTTTTTACAATAACAAAAAATATTCCAAAGCCATTGAATACTTATCTGTATTACCAATGGATAAATGCTGGGATTATCTTGTTTTAGCAAATCATTATGCAGGGAATAAAGTTATTGCAAAAAAATTATTTGAACAGGGAATAAGTTTATATTCTTATAAAATAAATAAAGAAAATCTGCACAAGATATATGATATTTATACCTCTTATATGACGGGAAACAAATTAAAAAATCAAGCACAAATGCTGAATTTAATTGAAAAGCACAATCTTGCCGGTGCGGATTATGCCATTTATAAACTTGCAAATATAAGTAACAAAGATAGAGCTTTAATTTTATATAACGAATTAATAAATAAATATCCCGAGTCTGATTATGCACCGGAAACATTATGGAAACTGTTTTGGAATAAATATTCGTTAAAAAATTATCAAGAAGCCGAAAATATGGCAATACAACACTTAAAATCATATAAAAATGTAAAATCAACTCCGAGAATAATGTTTTGGCTGGCAAAAACAGAAATAAAACTGAATAAAATATCCGAAGCAAATAATATTTTATCAAAATTAATAACAAAATATCCTGATGATTATTACGGGCTAAGAGGCGAATATCTAAGCAATAAAAGGTCTGATTTCTGGCAAACCTCTCAAGGCAAAAAACTGCCGATAAATAAAGAAGAAATAGTATTTCCAATATCATTGTCACATCTTGAAATTAAAGATTTAAAACTGATAAACAGTTTATTTGCAATGGGCGATTATGAAATATGGCTGGACGCGGATTTTGATAATAAAATCACCCAAAGCTGGTTTGAACAGAGAAAAAACAAAAAATCACGCTCAATTGTCTTAGCGCGCGATGCAATAAAAGAAATGGAAATAAAACCTTCCATATTAAGTGCAGGTTATAAATTGGCTTATCCGATACACTACGGAGAAGAAATAAATATTGCAGGAGAAAAATTAAACCTTGACCCGTATTTAATAATATCAATAATAAGGGAGGAAAGCTATTTTGATGAATTTGCAAGAAGTGCAACGAATGCGGCAGGTTTAATGCAATTAATGCCCATAACTGCAAATTTTATGATATCTAAATTATCCGAAGATATACCTGTGCTAGCGGATTTAGACAATCCTAAAGTCAACCTTTATATCGGATGTAATTATTTAAAATATTTAAAAGAACGCCTTAATAATGATTTATACGCTGTTGCTGCCTACAACGGCGGAGAAGGCAACATTAATAAATGGATTAAAAACTTTAATTCGGGTGACTACGATGAATTTATAGAAAATATCCCGCTTGACGAAACAAGAAATTACGTTAAAAAAATATTCAGAACATTTCACATGTATAAGAAAATATATCAATAAATTACCTGACAGGATTTAATCTGCAAAAATTATTAAAATCAGCTTTAGCTCTTAACGCCTTATCATAAAGATGGTTAATTTTAATTTCATTGGAACAGTTCAATGCTTTTTCATAAAGTTGAGAAGTTAAAGTAATATTATCATCCGTATAATTTTCAGGAATTTTCATAAAGTTTTCAATACATTTACCCCAAGCCAAATAAAGTTCAACAAGCTGATAGCGTAAATTATAATCTTTTGCAAGTGAAGCAGCTTTCTCAAAATACATAACCGCAGCAGTAAAATCACCCTTTAACATATAAATTTCCGCAATATATTTTTCAAAACTAATAATAAAGAAATTATTATTTATTTTAGCACTTTGCGCAATTTCAAGCGCTTTAGACGCAGTATTTAAAGCAGTATCCAAATCACCGGATTCAAAATTTAATTGAATTATAAATAACCATGCTAAAAGTGCGCCTACTGCAACTTTTTCTTTCGCGAAATAAGCTATTTCATCATTATATATATCTACCGCTTTTTTCAAATCGCCTTCTTCTTTGAGAATATACCCCAGAAGCAATTTTAAAATGTTTTTTATAAAATGCTCGTTAATATTATTTGAAAACGTCGTAAGTTCAAATAAATCCTGTTTTAATGAACTGAAATCCTTTAAAAGAAGCCTGTTTATAATATTTATCAAATTCCATTCGCATAACAATTCGGGAAGCAAAACAGATTCTTTTGTTAATGTATGAATTTGGGTTAATTTTTCATTAGATTTATCAACATCACCTGATATAGTATCTGCAATTGCCTCAATTAAATTAATTTGAATATTATAATACTCCAAATTATATTTATATTTATTTTCAAAATCTTTTAATTCATTAATAGTATCAAATATTAAATTATTACCTTGAACAGCAAACGCCTTAGCAAGAATTAGTTTAGAATTTAACCATGCTTCAATTAAAATGTTTTTATAATCAGAATCTTTAATATAAGAATTTAAATCTCTTTCAATATCCAGAATAATATCCTCGTTAACCAGATTAATTATTTGCTCGCAGTTACCGATATTCAACAAGGCTTTAAGTTTTCTTGTTTTAATTAAAGCAATATCAACATCACTAATTTCATTTCGATTTGCACTGACAACCGCAACAACAGCATCAACAGCTTCTGCTGCCCCAAAATAATTACCCGCCAAATAACAACTGTTAATAAAATAACTTGATAAGTCTATTACTTTTTTAACATCTTCCGCCTTAATTCTGTCATCAAGAATATTTGACAGGTATGAAATTGCTTCTTGAGGCGATATTTTATATAATAATTTACCCAATTGTTCGTATATTAAAGATTTTAACTCTTCAGAATCTTGCAGATTTTGCTTATCTATTAATTTTAAACACTGTTTTTGAGCAATTATATATAAATTAGTATCACCAAGTTTCGCACAAATACTTGCAGTATCCTGCCAAATAGTAAATTCTTCATCTTTACTTAACGCTTCGGTACAAGAAATTAATTTTTGCAAATTACTTGATAATATTAACGGCTTTAATACATTATATAAACGCTGAGAATTTTCCTTATACAATAAATCATTTTGAGCCTGTTTAAATATTATTTTCCATAATTCCAGACTTTTAAATTCATAAGTATATGCGTCAACTTTTATTATAAATAATTCATGAACCAAGTAATCAAGTATTTTTGAAAATTTATCGGAAGATAATGCAGCGGCAGAGCGCAAAATTCCGCCAGCAAACCGGTAGCCCATTATTGCAGCGGTAAATAACACGTTTTTAACACCCGGAGTGAGTGAATTTAATCTTAATTTTATTAATTCTTCATAAGTTTCAATATTTATATCAGGTTTATTTTCTTCGTTTATAACAATATTATTGTCACAAACGGAAATATAATCCATATTAAATAAAAGCGCTATTTCCTGCTCAAATCTTAAAGCATTCCCGTTAGATTTATCGATAATTTCATCCAAATATGTTTGAGGCATAATATCTTTAATATCAATAGCTAAAGAATGATTAACCGACTCAATCATTTCCTCGGCAGGTAATTTTTCCATATTTATCATTTCAAATATGTTTTCATTTACATTGTTTAAATCAAAATAACTTTGTATTTTTTTATTCTCTTGATATGCAGCTATTAATTTTACTCGGTCATTAAAGTAACCTTTTTCAAGCATATAAACGATAAAGTCATAAGAAGCACCGTCTAATAACTCAAAATTATCTATGGCTATAATTAAATTAACATTTAAAGAAAATGATTTTATTACTTTTTCTAAAATAGAAAACATAACCTGTTTATTTACAAGTATATTTTCAAATTTATCTTTTTGAACAGGATAAAAAATATTTAAAAATAATTCAAGCTCCTCACTGTTAAGAAAACTGAACATTGAATAGAAATGACTTTTCTTAAAATCTTTAAAAAATGATTCGGTAGTTTTTGTGTAAGGAGGAAACCCCATAATTCTAAGAAAAGCATCTTGAAAAAATCCAAAACTGGTAATTTGAAGAAGCGGAGTGCAGCTTCCGTATAAGAATAAAAATCCGTCATTTTGAAGGATATCCGCCGTTTGCTTAAGAACAGCAGTTTTTCCGCAGCCCTCACTACCCTGCAATGCTATAATATGTTTAGTAATCGAGGTTTTTAAAGAAGTTGTAACTTTTTCAACAACCTCCTGCTGAATTGAAATGGAACTAAAATCCTTAACATTTTCAGTATTAATTATTTCCGTATCGTCATCAAAATCTTCTTCAAAGTTTTGACTGTCAATATCTTCCTCCAGAGGCTCAAATTCTTGAATTTCAACAGGTTCTTGATTATCTAAAGAATTATCTTGTTCTTGAGCGGTATTCAAACTATCTTTCGGTTCTTCATTAACAATTGAATTTTGTGCTTCAGTTTCGACAGGAACAAAAGTTTTTAATTCTTCGTCCTCCTCAATTTGAACAGTTTCATCAGGTTCTTGAATACTCTGAGATATATCCCTCTCATTTGAATTATCATTATAAACATCAGCCGAAAAAGGTTCTACCACTTCATTCTCAATTTGTTTTTCAACCGGTTCTTCCTGTTCAATAATTATTTTTTCATTATTTTCAATGTTAGTCGAAATTTCTTGAGCAACAGGCTTTTTTTCCTCCGGCGCAGAAAAACTGTGGTTACACTTTCTGCAATTAACTGCGGAATAAATATTAACGGCGCCGCAAACAGGACATTTTTTCAATAAAGCGAACCCGCATTCAGTGCAAAATTTATTGCCAAACAAATTAGAAGCCCCGCAATTCGGACAAGTCATGGCAATTTTTATACCGCAATTAGGGCATCTAACAGAATTATCAGGTATCTGAGCTGCACATTTACGACACTTCATAACTCTGCCTATCGTTTACTGTTATCTAAAAATTTACTGATTAATTTTGATAATTGCATTAAACGCTTGCTGATTTCAGATTGAGAAATATTAAGAGATTGAGATATTTCGGTTTGTTTTAATCCTTTTACATACCTTAAATAAAAAATATGCAAAAAGTTTTGCGAGGGTAATTCTTTATGTATTACACAAACCGCATCAGCGATACGCTGCAAACATTCTTTTGTTATCAAAACTTCTTCAACCGATTCTTG
>CANPWQ010000014.1 GCA_947584965.1 Candidatus Gastranaerophilales bacterium
CGGGATGTAGCGCAGCTTGGTAGCGCACCGTGTTCGGGTCGCGGGGGTCGCAAGTTCGAATCTTGTCATCCCGATTTTTTAAGGATTTTGCGTAGGCTGGAGCGTAGTGAAATGCCGAAATAACACCGATGTCTTTTAATGTCCGTTTTGAGTCGGAAGTTTTTTGTTCCCTATTCGCCTCTGTTACAAACATAATGCCAATATCTTTGGTCGGAAACAATATGATTTGCTCTTTTTGAAATCGGTCAAAAACGGACTTTTATTACTCCCAAACGGACTCAAAATTTTTAAGCGGAAAATCAAGTTATTACTGAAAAGTACTTAAAAAACAAATTATCATTAAATTAAAAAAAATTTAATATAAGTTACTTTTACCCAAGTTACATTCAGAACACAGTATTTGCAAATTTTCTATTATTGTTTCTCCACCTTTTGAATAAGGTATTATATGGTCAACATGTAATTCTATATTTATATCTTTTGCAGGAGAACGACCACATAATACGCACTTAAAATTATCTCGTTTCAATACTTTATATCTCAACCTTAAATTTATATTTCTTGATGTTTTATGCTTAATAATGGCATTAGTCGTTTGTTCTGACTCTTTTGAGATAATATTTTCAATTACGGTTTCTTCTTTATCTTCCATATTCATATAAGTAATAAATTTTTCAAGTGTATTATACCAACTACCATATTTAGTCACATAAGGCTTTGCTGAACACAATGATAATGGTTGTCGCATATCTTTATAATAAGGTTGTCTTCCTAATTTCTGCCAAACATTCAATAAATTATCAAATAATTCTTCTTCCGTTAAATTTTTTGATACTTTATAGTACAGATTAGCAGCTTTTAATGCTTTATTCCATGTTTTAAATACTCTTTGAATTCTTCTATGATTATATTTTCCATGTATATCATATTCAGTGGCAGATAAATTAAAAGAATTGAGTTTTTTAGAAACTCTTTGAATATCTTCTATATAATCTTCTACCGTTGTATCAGAATAACTGATTTTACTGCAATTCAGGTTTGCCATAGAAAGACATTTTGCCCAATTACCAAATCTCCTTATTAATGATGATGGACTATATTTTCCGTACTTTTTATATTCTTCAATGGTTATAACATCTTTATTTAAAATTTTAGCTACAATTTTCAAATCTAAAATATATTCATTATCAGAAATATTTCTTCTTTTTCTTAGTTCAAATTTCATAGCCATAATCCTATAATTAATTATTCAAAATACTTTTAGCAATATTTCTTCTGTTTATGTCGTCTTTTAAGTAGGGAAAAGCTTGTTTTAATAATTCAGACAGAGTGGCTTCTTGCATATTTAATCTGAACTCAAATTTATTTCTTGATTTCGCAATTTTGCAAGCCGTTGTAAACATATTCAATAATTCTAAAGCATCTTTATCTGTCATTATTTTCTATTTTATCCTTTGCAAATTGGAATATACTTTCAAATTTATTTTGTAATTCTTTATTTATTATATCATATTTATCTTTTTGTCCAAAAGAAACTATTGAAGGAGCATAATCATATCCGTTATAGAATAATGTCCATTCATCGGTTATATTTTTATATTTTGTCCAAAAATTCATTATACTTTTATAATATCTGCGGATTATATCGGCTTCAGCAACATTGTGTCCGCCGTTTTTTACTCTTTGTTTAACTCTTTCAATACAAGAAGTACAATTTTGCAAGAAAGAATACACTAAAATGATTTTATAATTTTGTTTTTTTGCTTTTTCTATTATTCTGATAATATTATTGCCCGATAATGTTGATTCAACGGCAAAAGACTTATTGTTATTAAAATATTGTTGTAATCTTTTAAAATAAACTTTTCCTGCCGATATTGGAACTTTATCAATAGCATTAGGCGAAATTTCTTTTGCAATTTCATCAGCATTTAAAAAATCAAGATTTTTTTCTTTAAGTAAAACCTCAGCTAAAGTACTTTTGCCCGAGCCGTTTGCACCTGCTATTATGTATAATAATTTCTGATTTTCCATAGTTGAATTTTATCATAAATGTTGATTATGTACTAATTACTAAGAATAAGATTTAATAGTAATTATAGCCTTATCTGGTTCATATCTTGTCATTGCAACATCAAACTAAGTGTTCAAAATAATCAAACTGAAAGTTCCGGTACAACCGAAATAGCGAACGACTTTGCGAAGCAAACAGTGAGCGACTTGAATGTGTGAAGCAATAATCCTTATGGCGTTTAAATTGCTCGCAAGTTCTCACGCTTCGTACAGCTCTAATTTAATTGTTATATTTTCACACCAATTGCGATTATAACAGGCAGTTTGATTATTTTGGTTTTTTCCATTTTGAAATTTTATAATTTTTCTAGTTGGTTCTCAATAAATCATTATAAGAATGCCTTTAGCAATACATAATCCTGCTTTTTTAGTTTTTTTAATAATTTTAGATTAAATTCTTTTACCAATCTCGCTTATACAAAGTATTTAATTTTTTTTTGAATTATTAATTGTTAAATTATGTTAAAATTTTAATTTTTTTTCTAAAGTTTCTAATTTTTTTGCCGATATGTTTATATAAAATTAGAAAGGAGAATTAAATGAATATTAACAGACTTCCCAACATGATACAACTTACTGGTGGCGATGGAGGTGGAAGGGGAAGATTGAATCAAACCTTAAAAAATCAATCTGACCAGGTTTGTATTAATAAAAGCCTAAACAAAACCCCAACTAAAAATGTAGGCAAAAATAATTCTAATAATATTGACTTAAGAGGTTAAAATTTTTTTTAAAGGAGTTAATTTAATATTAACTCCTTTTTATAATTATTTTATTTTTTTGAATTAAATAATAAAAAAACAATAAATGTAATCTTTGAATTTAATTAATTGATAAAAAATTGAAATTTTTTGTTAAAATTTAAAATATGTTATTATTGGGATTGGGTTTGACTTCCTTTAATCAATCTACTTATTTAATTATCCTAGTAGATTTTTAGAATAAGCCACAATTTTTATATTTTAAATTTTAAAAATAAAATGGTGTATTTCTTTTTCTTTGAATTATTTATTTTTTGAACACTGTATAATTTGCGCAAAATGTTTTTTAAGATTATTTTTTTTCGCTGTTGGTTAAAATCAAATGTAACAAACCAGTTTAACTCCGGATAATCTGTCTGCAAATTTGGGGAGTTTATAAATTTTTTTTGCATTGACAGCCAATACTTATATGCAAAAAGTGTTGAAAAATTGTCTTGCAGGAATATTTTTTTTAAATCGTTTTGGGTTTTTTCTTTATCATAAATAAAACCGAATTCATTAGGATCATATCCTTCTATTATAATACCTATAATAGTTCTTAAGCATTTTTCACAAATATTGCAGTTAGAATTATTATTATTTTGTGATTCCCAGCATACATGAAGATTTATTTTATAATTATGATTTTGAGAGAACTCGCAAATATTATGAATTTTATCTTGCCTTTGAAATTCATAACCGTCGTGTACAACTTGTGCATCAATAAAACGAATTTCATTGTCTATTTCAGGAACACTGGCTAAGGGCTTTTTTATAATGTCTTTTGATGAGTTTGTGGAAGCGAAATAAATAAATCTTGAATGATTAAGATATGCAATTGGTGCGGCATGAGTTATTACACCTAAGCTATGTTGGATTTCATGCCACCAGCCTACTTCTCCTCCCCCCCCCCATATATTTCGCAGAGGTTTTATTAACTTCTCAACCCTTCCTGTAATAAATGATTTTAAATTTGTTTTAAAAAAAACTGTATTCAAGTTAAAATCTTGTGCGGTTTGATTTACTTTTTGTTTAAAATCTTTAATACTTTCAATATTATTTGCATCAATGTCTGCGCCAAACATTGTCATAAGAATAGGTTTTTCTTTATAATGGCTTATTAAAGTTTGCCAAGCATCAGCACCCATTGAAAAAAAACTGACAGGCGCTCCAATTTTATCCGAATTATTACTTATAACTTTATTTACCGTAATTTTTCCTCTAAACTTGAGCTTTTTCCATATTTTTTTGTAACCTGATTTAATATATTCCAGACGGTCATAAAACGTTTTATCCAGTTCATCTACATATAAATTTGCATTACAAATCCATATAATGGGTAATACATTCCCCAATAATGGTATAACAGCAACAGAATCCGGAATTTCTTCAGTATTAATTTTAGGCTCTGCAATATATTCAATAAAAAATTTATCATTTTCGTTAAAATATTTTGCTAATTCTTTAGAATATTCATATTCATATTTAATGATATTTTTATTTTTAATTATTTTATTTATTTTAAAATATTTCATCTGTAATATTCCATTATTTGGTTTAAAAGTAAATATTTGTAAGTTGATTAAAAAATTATTTTTTTTATAATTAAATTATAATACAAAAAAGAGTTAGTTGTTTAATGTCAAAACCTAAAATATCTGTAATTGTTCCGATACATAATGATGAAAAATCTTTAAGAGTATGTCTTGACAGCTTATTTAATCAATCTTTTAATGATTTTGAAGTAATATGTGTTGATGATTGCAGTAGTGATTCTTCGGCTGATATTCTTGAAGAATTTAAAAATAAGAATTCGAAAATAAATGTCATACATAATTCCAAAAAATTAGGAAATGCGACATCAAAAAACATTGGTCTGGATTTAGCAAACGGAGATTATTTATTTTTTCTTGATACCTCCAAGTACATGCCAAAATATACGTTAGAAAAATTATATAATAGTATTACACAATCAAACTCTGATATCGCAGTTTTAAATAAAATTCCGTTAAATAATTACCGTATTTGCTTAGAAAATTTTATAGAAACTATTGTAAAAATTAATATTTTTGAAAAGTTTAAATTGTACTCAAAAAGTTTTATTACAAAAAATAGTGTTAAATTTATTCAAGAAGATAATATATATGATGAACAGAACTTTATAATTAAACTATTGTCAAATTTTCCGAAATTAACATTTATAAATTATATGGAACTTACGGATAGCATACCGGATAATGAAGATAAGCATCGAGTACATAATAAAATCGAAATGAAGGATATGCTAAATGATGTGTTTGAATATTTATATTCTAAAAATACAAAACCTCAAGCTGAAATTCTTTCCAGATTAATTAAAACTTCTAATTTATATAATAAGTATTTTGAAAAAAGTATTTTATTCGTTATAAAATATAAATTTTCAAAAGATGAAAAATATATTAAATTATTGGGAGTAGATTTATTTAAACAAAAAATTAAAGGGGCGGTAAAAGTTTTAAGAATTATCGGAATACCCGTATTAAAAAAATCCGTACCACCTTTGAAAGAAATAAAATTTGAATGTCATAATTCTGACTTAATTAAAAATTATTTTTGTACTTTAAAAACAGATAATAACAATCAAGATATAGAAAACGAATTAAAACAATTGGGAAAGTTTTATTTCATTCCGATTAATGGCAATTTAGGCGATTCAGTAATATGTTCATCCGAATATCAATATTTTTCTGCGAAACACTTAGAATATATTGTTTATAATTATAAAAATTCAATCATAACCCCGCATTGCATAGTCTTTACGGGGGGGGGGATTTTTAATCGGTTATATACAGAAGTTTATAAAAATATACTTAAAATAGCAGATTCTCCGCTTATGCAAAGATGTGTTATTCTTCCCTCCAGCATTTATAATTGCGATGATGCAGTTAAAGCGTTTGATGAGCGATTTACCATATTTTGCCGAGAAAGACAAAGTTATGAATATTGTAAATCATTAAACTCAAAAGCAAAGTTTCTTTTAGCTGATGATATGGTCATAAATGCAGATTTCAGCAATTATAGTGAAAATTTTTATAATCGGCATAATTTTGAAAAGTTTTTATCCTGCGGTGATGAATATATTAATTATATAAAAGATAAGATATTTCCTGTTTATCAAAAAGTCTTTTTTAATATATTATCACGTATTAAAGACATATCTGACTATAATATCGGATTTATTATAAGAGAAGATGTTGAATCATTAAAACATTTCAATTTAAATGTAAAAACTTTTGATTTATCTGCTGCGAGCGATGGTTGTTTTGGTGATGAAGCATTATGTTTCATGATATCAAAGCTATTTATATCGGCAATTAACATATTTAATATAATTGTAACCGATAGATTACATGTTGCTATTTGTGCTGCTAAACTTAATAAAGAGGTATATTTACTTGATAATTCATATAAGAAAAATTCTTCAATCTATAATTTTTCTTTAAGCGGATATAAAAATGTTCATTTAGTTTCATTTGATGAAATTGAAACTAATCTAAGCAAATATAAACAAAAAGAAAAACAAATTTCAAATGTGCTTAAAAATTTTAATGGTAATAAGTTGGAATTTATTTCTTTTAAAGATTTTTTATTGAAATATGGCAGTATTCCTCAAGAACATGATAAGAATAAAAGGTATATTTAAAATTGCATATACCTAACTGTTTATAATGATTTCAGCACATTATAAAGAAAGTATTCATGTTAAATTTTTAGCAAAGTTTAAAAATTAAGTTTATAAAATAAAAAAAAGAGTGGTGGAGGAAGCAGATTTTCAAGGTGTAAGCCGTAGAAAATCACGTAACGCGAATGAGATTAAACAACATAATGATTATTGCTTCACACCTTCAAGTCGCTCACTGTTTGCTTCGCAAAGTCGTTCGCTATTTCGTTGTTACTTCGGCATTTCGCTTCGCTTCTGCCTACGCAAAATCCTTAAAAAAATCGGAACGACAAGATTTGAACTTGCGACCCCTACCACCCCAAGGTAGTGCGCTACCAGGCTGCGCTACGTCCCGATTTTATATTAATTTCAATTTTTTCGAGCCTGAAGCGCACTACGTGCTACCTCTCGTCGAACAATACTCAATTGTTCTCCTCGGTAGAGTCAGGCTGCGCTACATCCCGATTTTATATTCATTTTACACCCAAAAAATTATTTTTCAATATACTTATTTAATTCTTACATCACATTTTTCTGTATAGTTTCCGTCAGAAAAATTTAAGCTTGATTTTACGTATTCCGGCAAGTACATTAATAACATCATAATTAGAATTTTTCTTATCTTTTAATACTGATAGTGAATGTCTGATTAATGAATAATTCAGAGCGAATAAATTAACATGAGCGTCTTTCACAAGGTTATCAACAAAGTTTATACCTGTATAACATAATAAGACCAAAACACCGTTGGGATTGTCCTTTTTAAATTTATTTATTATGGATATACAGTCCTTATATGTTTGTTCATAGTCAAATTTATCGATATAATGACGTGATTTATTAACATTATTTAAAAAGTTAAAACCCGTAAATTTTTTTTATGATACGATAATTTTAGGAAAAAATATAAAATGAATATATGCATTATAGGAACAGGTTATGTGGGATTAGTTGCCGGCGCATGTTTCGCGGATATGGGCAACAGTGTTATTTGCATGGATAAAGATTCCGAAAAAATAGAAAAGTTAAAACGGGGAATTATTCCCATCTATGAACCGGGGCTTAGTGAATTAATCGAAAAAAATGTGCAAGCAAATCGTTTAGAATTTACAGATGATATTAAATATTCAACTGAAAAATCTAAAGTATGTATAATAACGGTAGCAACTCCTCAGGATAAAGACGGTTCTTGTAATTTAAGTGCGGTTATAGAAGTTGCAGAAGAAATAGCAAAGTATAGCAAAGAATATAAGGTATTAGTAAATAAATCAACAGTTCCCGTAGGAACGGCAGATAAAATAAAACAAATAATAAAAAAAATAACAAATGTCCCTATTGATATAGTTTCAAATCCTGAATTTTTAAAGCAAGGAAGTGCCGTAGATAATTTTTTATCTCCCGATAGAGTAATAATAGGGTCAGATTCTGAAAAAGCATTAAAAATAATGCAGGATATATATTCTACATATTTTAAAAAAAATAACAGAATAATGACAATGGATATAAAATCGGCAGAAATGACAAAATATGCAGCCAATGCCTTTTTATCGGCAAAAATTTCTTTTATAAATGAAATTGCAAATTTATGTTCAAAGGTTGGAGCAGATGTAGAACAAGTTAGGCTTGGAATATCAGCAGATACAAGAATAGGTAATAAATTTTTATTCCCCGGTATAGGCTTTGGAGGAAGTTGTTTTCCTAAAGATGTAAATGCCTTGATAGCCATTGCAAAAGAAAACGGTTGTGAAAGCAGAATGCTTGAAGCTGTAAGAGATGTAAATATTAATCAAAGAAAAATATTTCTTAATAAAATAATAAATTATTACAACGGAGATATAAAAGGTAAAACATTCGCTATTTGGGGATTAGCATTTAAGCCGAAAACAAATGATATGAGAGAAGCCCCCTCTATTGATATCATAAACGGATTAATTGAACGCGGGGCTAAAATAAAAGCCTATGATCCTAAAGCTATGGACAATGCAAAAAAAATATTCGGAAATAAAATAGAATATACTAATTACTCATTTCAAGTATTTGATAATGCTGATGCACTTATATTGTTAACAGAATGGAATGATTTTAGAAATCCGGATTTTGAAGTAATAAAATCAAAATTAAAAGATAAAATAATATTTGACGGAAGAAATCAATATAATCGTGAGATGTTAAAAAATTTGGGTATAAATTATATAAATATATAAATTGTAAAGTTTTGCAAATACGAAAAAAAGAGCATAAAGTGTAATAAATACAGTAATTTTTAATTTTTTATAAATTTATATTATAAAAGTCATGAAATTTTTTGTTATAATCAAGACTTCAAGATAGCAAAATTTTTTTTTAGAAGATTTTAAACGAATGTAGAGTGTATGGAAAGAGATTATGAAAATTAGTTCTATCACAATGAATACAGGGTATTTAAAAGGCAGGGCGGTCGAGCACTCGATAAGCAGCGGAAGCGTGAATGCGTATGGAAAGAGTGCGAAAAAAAAATTGAATAATGAGCAAATAAACACGACCATTGGGTTAAACTCCAATGGTCGTGCGAGCTTTAGAGGCGGAATTCCGATGCTTCACAAAGCCGCGGAATTTACATCAAAAAATCCGTTGGTAGCGGAAGCATTATTTGCCATTTTGATAACCTGCGGATTAAGACCTTTAACAATAATGGCGACAGCTAAAACGGAAGAAGATAAAGAGAAATGTTCATATCAAGCAGCGAAATCAATATCCTCCGGTGTCGTAGGTTTAGGAGTAACTGCTCTAATCGGAACGGTTATAGCAGCTGCCGCTTCAGCTGCAAATGGCAGAGGCGCATTTAAAATGCCTGAAAAAATGAAACAACAATCTTTCGAGGTAGTTAAAAAGGGCGTTGAAGCATTAAAATCACTTAAAGATGAATTAATTACAAACGGAAAAAATGCTGAAGTAGCTAATCAAATTCAACACCTTATTAATGGTGAATCTTCGCTGAATTTAGAAATATTTAAAGATGCAAGTAAAGGCGCTGAGGGAAAATTTATTCATGAAATAGAGCAGATAGCACCTCAATTAAGTGAAACTGTTAAAATGGCTTTAAAAGAACAACGTATATTAAACAATTATCCAAAAACAGCAAAAAATGTAATAGATAAATTATTTCAACCGATATTTATGCCGATAAGAGCAAATATTACTGTTGCATTAGTTCCTGTTATACTCGGACTTTTAGGCTTGAATAAAAAAGGTAAAAAATCAAAAGGTACAAATTCTCAAAAACCTTATGATTTATTATCTTATGTAAATTTTCAAACAAAAAATGAAAAAGAGTTATTTCAATCTTTTGCGGGGGTAGCTAATCATGAAAATAAATAGTATAACACCGGTACAATACCAAAAAATAAAGACACCCCAAAAAATGAGTCAACCGCAAACAAGTCCTGCATTTAAAGGTATAGTTCCTCAACCGGTGGTAAACGGTTTATCAAACTTCTATGAGAATTTAGCATCAAAAGGCGGGTTTCAAAAATTTATAAAGTGGTTTAGTAATTCACCTAAATCATTTACTCATTTAATGGTTGCGGAAAGCTGTTTCTTGTCGGGATTTTACATGATTAATACTTTAAAGAACAAGAAAATAAAAAAAGAACAAAAACCGCAAATGTTAATTAATGACGCTTTAACACTCGGAGTATCCACAGCAGGGGCTTATCTGCTTGACGATAAAATTACAAATTTTGTAACGAAGGCAGCCGAAAAATATTTTGTTAATCATAAAGATTTCTATTCAAAATTAGGTTCAAAAATAAAAGAAACGGCAAATGAAAATTTAGTAAAAAAAGTTGCTGAAGCTGTTCAAGTAAATGAACCCGAAAAATTAAAAGCCGGAGTTGAAGAAATTGCAAAATTTGCAGGCGAACAGTTAAAAGAACTTGTTGGAAAAGAAGGCCATTTAAAGGCATTTCAAATAACTCCTGAAAAACTAAATGAAGTTCAAACATCAATAAAAAATGCAGTGGTTAATAATTCGGAAAATGTTCAAAAAGCTGCTGAAGCAGCAAAAAATGCAGCTAATGATGTCTTTAATTCATTAGCAGCAAGAGCTGAAGCTGATAAAATTTTACCGGGTATTAATAAATTAAAGACAATAGTAATATTTGGTATTATATACAGATACTTGGGACCTGTTGTTATTACGCCTATAGCAAATAAAATAAGTGCTAAGTTCTTTGATAAAAAGAAAGAAGAAAAAAAATAAAAAAGAGGCATTAGCCTCTTTTTTTTTGACTTTTAAAAAAAAATCATTAAATTTAAACAGAGTATGAATATCCCATAAATTACTTCCGAGATTGCAGGGAAAATGGTAACTTTACATAACTTAACAAATAAGAAAAAAAATTAAAGTTATTTACTAAACCTGCCGATAACATGTTCAGAGTAACAAGAAACGGAGAAACAAAATGGGCTTAGCAGCTTCACAAGCAAGATTTTTAGGTATAACGGCAAGAAAATCCAACATAGAATATGAAGGACAACAAGTTAACCAACAAAGAACAGCGTTGGCTGAAGAAGTCAATTCATTATACAACAAGTTATTATCATTAGATGTACCGGTTGCACCTGATGCTACAAAGTATTATGAAACAAATTATTCATTCTCATTAACAAATACATCAGGATACGACGGTGATTATTTAATAAAAAATTACTATCAAAATGATGATGGTAGCTATTATATGAATGTTGAGCGTTCATATAAAAAGAATGTTGCAGTAGGTACATTATTAGCGAATGCAACAATAAATTCAGAAGACGTGGAAAGTGGTAAGAAATATACATTAAACACTACTGAAGGTTCGTTTGAATTACATTCAAATGCCCAAAACAGTTCCAGTATGATTCAATTAATAAACAATACATACGGCGAAGGGACAATAACTGATGATGAACTATATTATTATCAAGATTCACAAGGGGTAACACATTATATAGCTAAGTCGGTTGTAGAAAGTTATTCTAAAGAAGAACCTATTGATATAAATTCCTATATAACAGATAACAAAGATGTAACAGAAAATATTATATTGCAAAGTGCAACAGTAGAACTTGATGCAAACGGACGTTTTGCAAAAATATCTGCTAAAGATCCTAATACCGGTTTAACATTATTTAATTCAGCAGAGATTGATACATCAAGAGTATATGACCAAGAAGGATATGATGCTGCATTAAGAGATTATACAATGAGCAAAGAAGAATACGACAAAATGATAGCAGACTTAAATGCTCAAACAGATTCACTGCAGCAGGAAGATAAAGTTCTTGAATTAAGATTAAATCAAATTGATACAGAACAGCAAGCACTTCAAACAGAGTTAGAAGCTGTTAAGAAAGTATTGGATGATAATATTGAAGCAACATTTAAAACATTCTCATAAAACATAAAAAGTAAGTAAGCAAACACAAATAAACACAAGGATAAGGAATGTAGAAGATGAGTTATAAGAATGACAGTTACTTGGTAATTTCAAATAAATACGGTTCGTTAAGCAGCGATGCAAAAGCAATGTTATTTGAAACTTATGACCTTTTAAGAGATATAACGGTAAGCGGATCTGCGTCAGACGGTGCAGGTTTTGGTACTGCGGGCAGTTTTTTATGGAAACTTGCAAGCATGATATCACCCAGCTCATTTATGTCAACAATGGGCGGAGGCACAGCGCTTAATATACCGGGTACTTCATATTGGGCTCCATCCAATTCAACAAGTGCCTCGAATTCTGCATTCGGTATAGGTTCTTTATCTCAATATTCGGGATTTACCGGTGGCGCAAGTCCTATAGTACAAGGTTTTGGAAGTACTTCCTCTGATATGGGCGCAGTAACAGGCGGAGCTTCTTCTTTAACTTCTGTATCAGAAATTGCGGGTTCTACCGCAATGAATGCGTTAACATACACTGCAGGTTTAGCATCCGGCTTCGGGTTCGGTGACAGCTTTTTACTTCCTGCCGCAGGTATTGTATCAGGTTTTGGAGGTATTTTGCAAGCAATGTCTCCTTATTTAGGTTCATTAGGACTTGGTACTACTTTAATCGGCAACTTGTTGCAAGGCTGCTCAAGCGCCCCTCTTGCAGCTTACCAAAAAGTTACGAGCAGTATTTTAAATAACGCGGATACTATTTTGGAAAACAAAGTAAAAAATATTGAAACAGTTTGTAAAATGTTAGATGCACAAAATGATGTCGTCAAAAAGATGTTAAAAGAAGATATTGACGGCATGAAAGATAAAGTTCAAAATCTTGCTTAATTAATTTTTCTTAGTTACATAGCCCTCAAAAGAGGGCTTTTTAATTGTATAATATATTTATGAATAAAGTTATAAATAAAAGTTTTTATAAAATTAATACAATAGAAACAGCGAAAAATCTGCTTGGAATGATTTTGTGCAGACGATTGGAAAACGGAACAATCCTGCGGGGCAAGATTGTTGAAACAGAAGCATATACTCAGGAGGAACCCTCATGCCACGCATACAGAGGTAAAACTAAACGTAATACCCCGATGTTTGAAGCAGGCGGAATTTCTTATGTATATTTCACTTACGGCATGCACTACTGCTTAAATATTGTAACGGAACGCAAAGACTACGCTGCTGCGGTTTTAATCAGAGCCATTGAACCATTAAATGGTTCTTTTTCAAATACCAACGGACCTGCTAAATTATGCAAAGCACTGAATATTGATAAAAATTTAAACGGAATAAACATTTGTTCAAATAAATCTCCTTTATGGATTGAATACGGTGAAAAAATAGAAAACGAAAATATAATAACCACAACAAGAATAGGAATAAAACAAGCTGCCGACCTTAAATGGAGATTTTATATAAAAGGCAATAAATGTGTATCAAAACCTTAATTTAATGCAAGTTTATACACTTTATTTTTATTTATTCCGTATAATTTAGAGATAATTATTGAAATATCTTTAGCAGAATAATTTTCTTCTTTAAGCAGTTTAATTTTTTCGATTATTTCATTATCGTCTTGAATAGTATTATGTTCAAAAACCATTACGGCTATTTCACCTTTCAAAGGATTTTTTTGATAGTACTCAATAATATTTTGAACCGAATTTATTTTTACTTCTTCAAATACTTTGGTTAATTCTCTGGCAACAGCAATTTTTAAATCATTACCGTAATTAAGCGACAAATTTTCAAGCGTAGAGATTAAACGATTTGGCGATTCATAAAAAATACAATTTGTGTGTTTAAATTTATTTAAGATTTCAATTTGCTGTTTATTATTTCTCGGGATAAATCCTATAAAAGCGAAATCCTCACTTTTCCTCGGAATTTGGCTTAGAAATGCGGTAACGGCACAAACTCCCGGAATTGCGATTATTTTAATATTATTTTTAATTAAAGTTTCTATTAAAACGCTTCCGGGGTCTGAAATTAAAGGAGTCCCGGCATCCGATACAAGTGCAATTTTTTTGCCTTGAGTTAGTAAACTTAATATTTTTTCACTGCGTTCTTTCTCATTAAATTTATGGCAATCAAACAACTTAGCCGTTATTCCGTATTTTTGCGCAAGAATTTTTGTAACTCTGGTATCTTCACAAGCAATACAGTCAACGGTTTTAAGAATTTCAATTGCTCTTAATGTAATATCTGCAAGGTTTCCTATTGGAGTTGCAACAACATAAAATTCACTCGGCATTATTTATTAAGCCTTTCTGCCATTTATCGGATTTGTTGTCAAATTTAAAAATGTTTTATTAAGCCCTGTCACATCTAATAATTTATTCACATCGGAATTAACATTTTGTATTGATAATATTTTGCTGTTTAACAATGCTAATTTTTGCAAATTTAACAATGTTTTTATTGCTTTTAAATCAATATTTTCAGTAGTAGAAAAATCAATTACAATATTGTTTGTTTTTTCAAAATCAATATTATCAATATTTTTAATATTCTTAAAAACTTCCGAGGCATTTATAACTTGCATAAAATATTATTCATCCGTTTGTTGCATAAAATAATATTAATATTTTATTTAAAATAATGCAAGTATTTAACCGGCTTTTCTGATTTCTTGAGGCAAGTCGTTATATGAATTTATACTAAGTTCTTTCGGAATACTTACAACAGAGTTTTTAAAACTGCCCGTAACTTTGTAATTCATTGACGGCAATATATCGGGACGTAAATTATTTTTATTGCGCAAGGTTGAATTATATGTATTAACGGTCTTTTTACTTAGTTTTTTAGGAGTTTGGAGATTATTATTTTTCTTTTTTGGCTTAAAAATTGCAATGAGCGCAAAAATAATCATCAATGAGAATAAAGTATATTTATTAAAAGAGTTATTTATTAAATCAGCTTTTGATAATGTTCCGTCATACAGTGAATTAACATAAATTTGAGAATTTTCAATATTTTTTCCCTGAATGGTTATTGCGGTATTATCAGCATTTTTCTTTTGAACAATAACATTGTTTAAGTCCGAATTAGAATCATAAGATATTTCAATTGTGTCAGAGGGTACGGCCGAGTCAACAATAAATGCCATGGAATTGGTATCTTTGTTAATTTTGCTTAAACTTACGGGTTTATCAGCGTTAAGTATAATATTATAACCGTTGTTTTCATTTTGTTTTATATCTACCGAAGATATTACGTTAAAATCAGCAAAAGAAGATAAAGCCGAAATCATAAAAACGGCATAAAAAATAAATGATTTTAATACAAAACTAAACTTAATCCTCAAATTCATTACATCTCCGACGATTACTTATACCCTTGTAAATGTATTTTAAATTTTTTTTTAAATAAAAACATCAATCCAACGGTTTATAAAAATATCTAAATCTTAAGATTAATATCCTTGCAATAAGATTGAAAAAATAATACTATAAATAAATAATAAATCTGCAAGGGGTAAGCATGTTAGAGTTTCTTTTTAAAAAAGCACCGAATGAAAATAAGTCGGAAAAAATTAAAAATAATTATAAAAAAGTAAAAGAATTATATGCTAAAGAACCAATATCAAATGAACGAAAAAAAGAATTGGGTGATTTAATTGAAAAATACGGATACTTGCCCTATTCGCAGTCAAAAGCGTTGGAAGAATTAAGCAGCGCTGAAACTATATTTTGTCTTGAAAAAAAACTTGAGTTAAATGAAACATATAAAAATAACGAGCTAAACTTTGAAGAAAATTTGATTAGTGCGGTAAAAAGAGCAGGATACACGGATGCTGATTGGATAAAAAGAGAGCAGCATGATATAAAGTTAATTAATTTAGCAGGATTAGGCAATGGTGCAGAGGATTTAAGCCCCGCAAAATTTATTGATTGGTTAAAACAAATAGTTATCTTGCCCTCAGGTAATTTATCCCAAGGGGTTATGGCTACTACAATATATTTAGTACCGTTTCATCCCAGAGATTTCGGCAATGCCTATTTAACTTCAAGTGCGGAAGAAGTCAGTGAAAGACTGGCAGATAAAGAATTAAAACAAAACGGAATAACCTCAAAAGAACAAATAAAATTATTTATTACACTGGCGCAATTAGCGGGACATCCCGTAATATATGACGTATTCCCGCAAAACGGCAGGTACTCGAAAACCGTTATGGTTCATCCCGAACTTGCAAGATGGATTGATGTTAAATTTTTAACCGAAGAAATATCTAAATCATTAAATTTCGTTGCCATAAAACTTTCAAAAGAATTTGATGAAGATGATGTAACGATTGTAAGAAACATATATAAATCGACGTTAAAAAGCGGTTCTACCGATTTAACCGCTGAATTTAAGCCTATATATAACAGATTTAATGAGGAGCTTGAACAAAAGAAAAAAGAGCTTTCAAATTTTATGACACGAAAAGAAGAACAAAAGAAACTTCAAAAACGGGTAAAAAATATAATAGCTAAAATAGAGGGAGTTAACCCTAATAAAATTAAAAAAGATACGGATATTACAAAACGCGGAGAGATAATAAATGCGCTTATAGATGAGGGTTTATGGACTTTGCCTGACGGTGCGTGGTGTTCAAGCGGAATTCCGATATTTGAAAAAATGTCAGAGGGCGGAGCATATCCTATATTTACTCACTACAATGCAAAAGGGCATGATGTAACAAAATTTGCCGATTCTGATTGTCAGACTCCTTATTATTTTGTTTACCTTGAAAACGGTGAATACAACTTAAGTGCCGTTAATTTTTATTTAAAATATCTGCAGGATTTACAGGAAGATTACAATTTTGACGGATTTAGAATGACGCACTCGGATTTTGTTGTGGATGAGATGAGTGAAAAAGATTTACGCCCCATAAGTTATCGTGCGCCAAGAATGGTATTAACAAAAGCAAATGAGATATTAAAATCAAAAGTTCCCTATTTCGCGTCTATGGCGGAATACCGACTTTGGGGAGCATATTTAAAAGAATATCATCAGGACATGAAATTTGATTTACTCTGGGGTAATGATACAAAAACCGATTATGAAAAAATCCCCTCGGAAGTCATTGCAAATAACCGCGAGCTTCAAGAATATAACGGCGAAATATATAAAAATTCGCTATTATCAATATTAAAAACATACAACAATCAAGACGGAGATTTTAGAACCGTTAACAGATACATCGGTTTAATGGATTTTGATGAGGCAATATTTAAGTGGTTTAAATTTAAGTTTCTGCCTGCTGGCAAACTTGCTCAGCGCCCGTGCTTATATGTTGACGGGGATGAGTCATTTTCAAAAGACGGTATTGAAGCAACAATACAGGAAGAAGTTTCTTTAATACGAGAAAGAAATGATGAATTTTACGATAAATTTGATGCAATAAGAAGGTTTGCAATAAATAATGAATTAACTCTTAACGGGGAAGCTCAGATAATTAATCAGCAGAAAAACGGATTTGTCAGCTGGATGATATCAAAAGAAACCGTAAAAGAAGCTCTCATTATTGCCGCAAACTATTTACCGTGTGAAGAAAAAGTATTAAAACAAAATTCTGACGGGACTATGGAATATACAATAAAGAATAATCATCCGATAGAAAATAAAAAAATAGAAATTCCTGCAGATTATGAACTTGAATGCGAATATATCTATGAGGCGGATAAAAAAGATTTTATTCCGCACTACTGTGGAAAGGGTATTAAAACAATAGAAATAAAAGAGCTCAAACCCTCAGAATTTAAAATATACAAAATTAAAAGATAAAAATGGATATAAAAAATTTAACGCTTAAAGAAAAAATAGCACAAATGTTTATTGTCGGATTTAACGGAAGAAATTTTGAGTCCGACAAGTATTTTATGACGCTTTTAAATTTAAAATTAGGCGGTGTTATATTTTTTACTCAAAATATAGAAAGTGAAAAACAAATTAAGGAATTAATAATAAATCTTTCCAAAACAGCCCAAATTCCGATGTTTTATTCAATTGACCAAGAGGGAGGCAGAGTAGAGCGAACCGAAAAAATCCATAACGGGAAAAAATATTTAAGCGCAAAAAATGCATTTGAAATGGGATTAACATTTTTGCAGGACCAAACAAAAGAAATAGCGCTTGAACTTAAAAATTACGGAATAAATATGAACTTTGCGCCTGTTTTGGATGTTAATACAAACGAATTAAATCCGATAATAGGAGAAAGAGCATATTCAAATAAAACCGAAGAAGTAATATCAGCAATGAGAGTCGTGCTAAAAGAGTATGAAAAATACGGAATAATAACCGTAGGCAAGCATTTTCCGGGTCATGGCGCTGCAGGTGCCGACTCGCATAAAACTATGCCCGTAATTGATTTACCCCAAACAGAGTTAAAAGAAAAACATATAAAACCCTTTGAAGAAGCCATAAAATTAAATATTCCCGCAATAATGGCAGCCCATGTTTTATATACTGATTTAGACAGTGAATATCCCGCTTCAATATCATCAAAAATACTAAACGGAATACTGAGAAATGAACTAAAATATAACGGATTAATCATAACTGATGATATGGAAATGAACGGCATAAAAAACTATACGGCTTATGAAGCCTGCATAACCGCTATTAATGCGGGTGTTAATATGTTTATTTTCAGGAGCGCAAATAATAATATAATTGAGCTGATTAAAAAACTTGAAACAGCAGTAATAAATAATGTTATTTCGGAAGAAAAAATTAACGACTCCGTAAAGAAAATCATAGAATTAAAATGCCGATATGGAATTATCAATTAAGGTATAAACAACAATAATAATTTTCTTTATCTTTTAAAAAAAGGAGGGACTATGAGGAAAGTTATTATAAGTTTATTTGTACTTTTAACCTTTATAAACACGGTAAAAGCCGCACAAAATTTGGAATTATCAGAAATTATAAAGCAAGCAAGAGAAAATGCACTGCAGCAAAATCCACAAACTAATATGCAAAAAGCAATACAGCCCGTAAAAAATGAAGTTAGCGAAAAAACAACGTGCGAACAAAACGCGGCAGAAAAAATAAATCCCGTAGAGGTATTGGGAAATCAATCAATTAACAAATAAAATTAATTCAAATGTTGCTTATTATTTATAAAACAGTTACTACAAATATGTATGTGACGGGTAATAAAAAGTGTTTAATTTTAAGTTTCATTTGGAGAAAGAAAAATAGATAATAAATATACTTACGAGGCCGAATAGCAAATTCAACAAATGAAATGCGGGTATCGGCGGCAAAATTAACAACGCAATGCCGTAATTATGATGAAGATGAAATAATAAATTTCTTTTATCCGTTATTTGAACGCAACGGATTTGTTATAAAGGCGGACAGATGTATCCGAAAACAGGCATGCGAGCATTTGGAAAAACGGAAAACCATTGCCAAAGATGAATTCACGCTAAATTGTGCGGATAAATTATTTATTTAAAAGATTTTTAATTGTATCGCCAAGCAAGGCAGGGTTTTTGCAAACCGTAACTCCGGCATTCGTCAGAGCTTGCATTTTGCTTAATGCTGTACCTTTTCCGCCCGAAATTATAGCACCTGCATGTCCCATGCGCTTGCCTGCAGGGGCGCTTAATCCTGCAATAAAACTTACAACAGGCTTTGTAACATAACTTTTAATATATTCCGCAGCTTCTTCTTCGGCACTTCCGCCTATTTCGCCTATCATACAAATTGCTTGTGTCTGTTCATCTTTTTGAAAGGCTTCAAGGACATCAATAAAACTTGTACCTATGACAGGGTCACCGCCGATACCTATGCAGGCAGATTGCCCTAATCCCAATTTTGTAAGCTGATAAACCGCTTCATAAGTAAGCGTTCCGCTCCTTGAAATAACACCGACAGAACCTTTTTTATGGATATCAGAGGGCATAATACCTATTTTACATTCCTCAGGTACAATTAACCCCGGGCAATTAGGACCTATAAGCCTTGCGCCGTTTAATTTGACTGCGGATTTCGCATTCAGCATATCATAAACGGGAATTCCCTCTGTTATACAGACTATTAATTTTATTCCGGCCTCTGCCGCTTCTATAATAGCATTTGAAGCAAATCTTGCGGGAACAAATATCATACTTGCATCGGGGTTTACCTCTTTTACGGCTTCTTTTACGGTATTAAAAACTTTAACCCCGAGAATTTGCTGTCCGCCTTTATTTGGCGTTACTCCCCCGACTAATTTTGTGCCGTACTTTTGACAGCTCTGGGCGTGAAATGAACCCTCTTTTCCCGTAATTCCCTGAACTATTAATTTTGTATCTTTATTAATAAATATAGACATTATATTTTTTTAATTACCTCGATTGCTTCATTTAAGTCATTAACAACAGTAAATTTTAATCCCGAATTATTAAGAATATCGGCGCCCTCTTGTTTATTTGTCCCCTCCATTCTGACAATAACGGGGATATTGATGTTAAGAGTTTGAATTGCATTTTTTACACCCTGCGCAAGGAAGTCACAGCGCAATATTCCGCCGAATATGTTAATAAAAACAGCTTCAAGATTTTCATCCGATATTAAAAGTTTAAACGCTTTTTCAATCTTTTCACTGCTTGCTCCGCCTCCGACATCAAGGAAATTTGCGGCATTCTTACCTGCCAGCCTGATTATATCCATAGTAGCCATTGCAAGCCCTGCCCCGTTTACCATACAGCCTATTGTACCGTCTAATTTAATATAATTTAATCCGTCCTTTTGGGCTTGAAGTTCGTAGGGGTTTTCCTCAGCTTCATCTTTTAATGCCAAAATATCCTCGTGCCTAAACAGTGCATTATCATCAAAGTTAATTTTTGCGTCGAGTGCAATCACTTCACCTTGTTTTGTTACAACTAAGGGATTAATCTCAACCAGCAGTGCGTCTTTTTCTTTTGCAAGAGTGTATAAAGAGTTTATAATATTAATTATCTGCCCATTAATACTATCATTGAACCCGAGTTTTTTAACTGTTTGCGCAGGGTTAAAATTATCTTTTATCAATTCCGTATAAATTTTTTCGGGCGAAGTTTTTGCCGTTTCTTCTATATCCATACCGCCGTTTGAGGAAATTATCAGCGAAATTGCTTCATTAGCACGGTCAAAAGTTAAACTTAAATAAAGCTCCTTATCAATATCAACAGCCTGCTCAATCAATATTTTATTGACTTTTTTCGCCCCTGCCTGCGAAGATACAAGCTCCATACCAAGTATTTCATCGGCAAATTTTAGGGCGTTTTGATAATCTTTTGCTATTTTTACTCCGCCCGCTTTACCTCTGGCACCCGAATGCACCTGCGCTTTAATTACACAGGGAACACTGAAATTATTAATAACTTGCGCTATATCTTCCTTTTTTTCGCATAAAACAGACTTGGGAACTTTAATTCCATACTGTTTAAATAATTCTTTCGCTTGATATTCGTGTATTTTCATTCTGTCTTTTCTTCTCTTAAATAAACCGTCAATATTGAACACATTGTCCAAAAGATAAATTGAATTTGAGGTCTAAAGTAAACCGTATCAAATAATCCATGCACCATAACCGCTATAATTCCTAATAATGAGGAAAATATTATTATTTTTTCGTTTCCGTTAATACCTCTTTGCAGTTGTTTTATACCGTTATAAATTAAAGAACCGAGAAATGCAATATAAGCAATTAACGCAAATATACCGCTTTCAACAGCCAGTTCCAAAAATACGCAGTAACAGCTTAATGCGTCAAACCCTGAGAGCATATAAAGCCCGTAGATTTCTCTGAAAACTTTATTTCCTACGCCTATTCCGCATATCGGATTATCCAAAAACATCTGCCAGCTTGAATGATAAACATTTAACCTGAATGACGTTGAAGAATCGCCTCTCATAATAAATATAGACATTAATCGTTTTAAAATTCCGTGATTTACTGCAATGAATGCAACAACGGCACCTATTAAAAGCGGAATAATTTTTTTAATTTTATCGAATGTAATAACAATAACACCCAAAATAATTGTAAATAAGGCGAGATAAGCGCCTCTGCAGCCTGTTAAAAAGATGACATAAGCAGTTAAAAGCGAACAAATTGACCAAATAACGGTATTTACCGTTTTTTTATTTTTAACGGATATTCCGAGCATTGCAATAACGGCAGGAAATGAGGCAATTAAAAATCCGCCGAATAAATTGGGATTATATGGCTTTAATGTTCCGTAGACTCTTGGTAATACATCCTCAGGGTTTACATAGCTTGTATCCTGCCATGTTGATATGTTTTCAAGCCCAATATAATTTTGAATTAATCCTATAATACTTTCAATACCCGTTATAATCGCTATGGTTAATAATATTAAAGGTATAAATTTCTTTCCATTCTTTAAGAATTGGCACATTGCAAAGTAAAAAGAAATATATATAACTGTTTTCATAAATCCGTAAAGACTTTGAGGAAGCATTGAGGACGTAAAATTAGATATTAAACAGATTAACAGGTATATTAACAAGAAAAAATTACATTTTTCAAGTTCTATTTTTTCGCCTTTTGTAATCAATACTTTAAAAAATACCGAAAGAGGTACTAAAATCGCAATTACACCAAGTGTTTCTGTACTTGCAAACGTAGAAATAACATATGTTAAAAGAATTGCAAGCAAAATGAAAAAATCCCAAAACGATAATAAAAGACTGTTTTGCCTTATTTTATCCGTTTTATTTTGTATTGCGCTCAAGCATAAGTTTATAAAATCAAATATTTTAGACTCTAATATTTTCATTGTTGATTTTGATTTTCTTCAACCTCATAAATTCCCGAAATAGTACCGGAGTATTTGTATTTTTCGCCCTCTATAACAACAGGAATACCCATTTTTATTTTATTCCCGCCTGCAACATATCCGTCAGGAGTCTTTTTTGCTTTATCTTCAAGTCTTATAATTAAATCATAAAGATCAGGTGTTGAAACATCTTCAGCGACAATAAATCCTTTTTCATTATTTGCGGGAACTAAAGTTACTCTCGGGCGCCCGTCAAGTGCGATTATTTTTAATTTTGTATAAGGTACGTTTCTTATTGTGATAAACGCGTCATCGCCTGCCTTAAAAGGAGCTACCGTGTCTGAAATAGTTACGCCTCTAAAAAATACTTCAAACTGAATTGTTACTTCCTTTTCTATCGGAAGATTAGAAAAGTTCTTTTTCTTAACCAATACAAAAGTTCCGATACCGCCAAGTATGATAACAAGTAATATAATTATATAATCCGTCAGTTTTAATTTTTTAAACAAATTCATAATCTCTCCTAAAATTTAATTTTATAAATTTCCATATTCATCTTATTTAAAACCGATTTTAAAATCGGAACAGTAGTAGTAGCACATCCAAACGACCTGATAACGATACTTGCCGCAAGGTTGCCAACTATTGCAGCATTCTTTTTGCTCATGCCTGCCGCCAAGCCTAAAGTATAAGTAGCAACAACAGTATCCCCTGCCCCTGTTACATCAAACACATCAGTTTTATTAAAAACGGGGATTTTTTCATAATTACCGTTATTTTCAAATAACGCCATGCCGTCACCGCCGAGGGTAATTAATACGGAGTCGGCATTGGTTTTTTCAAGCATCACTTTTCCTGCCTGTTTAAGTGTTTGTTCATCTTTAATAAAGAACCCAACATATTTTTCGGTGTCAGGCTGGTTTGGAGTCATTGACGTTACGCCGTTAAATCTGTTTAAATCCTTTTGAGAGTCAACAACGATAACCTTATTATATTTTTTGCATAGCTCAATTGCTTTATTTATAACCTTATCGGTAAGTATGCCAATATTATAATCGGATAAAATAACAGCGTCGTGCTTTGGTATTGCAATTTCCATTTGAGCCAGCACTTTATTTTCCGTTTCCACTGACAACGGCTCTATAGTTTCGCGGTCAATTCTGACTATCTGCTGAGTGACCGATTGCGAGCAAGAACCTGATATTCTGGTTTTAACCGTAGTCGCGCGGTCTTTATCCTGAACCATATATTCGGTATTAATTCCTGCTTCTTTAAAGGTATTTAATAGAATAGGAGCATAGTAATCATCACCGTATAAACCTATAACGCTGACTTTCCCGCCGTTTAATGTTACTAAATTATGTGCGGCATTTGATGCGGCACCGAGTATTATTTTGGTATTATAATGGCGCAAAATAAGTACGGGAGCTTCACGGCTCATACGGTCAGTAGTACCGTAAACCATTTCATCTATTGCCATATCCCCTATTACAAGCACCGACGGTTTTGATAAATTATCAAGCCCTTTTATTATTTCTTCTTTATCTACCGTAAACATATTTTACTCTCCGATATAATTCCTTTATAATAGTAGCATAAAATAAAAGATTTGATTTATGGATATAATAAGAGATAAAAATTCAAAAGTTTCATTTATAGGTATATCTTTAGGCGGCATAAGCACAATTGAATCCGCAGTTGCCGTTTTGGATAGAAGTTTGCATATTATTACTCTTGATAAACTTTTTTCCATGAGCGATGTTAAATATTTCCTTGATAATTTTGCAGGAAAACAAAACGCTGTTATTATGGTATCAATTCCTGAAAATGAAGTAATGTTAAGTCATAAATGGAAGTATAATTCCAGAACTTATGATTTAGTAAATTTTGACAAAAAAATGATTAACCGTGAAGATTGGACAAACAGGTTTTCCTCGCGAGGAAGCGAATATTTTAATGAGTTAAGTACAAAAGGAACGGATATATTCCGTTTTGACACTGATAATATGAAAAAAGTTATTGGTAACTGCTGTGCATTCCGTGACAGAACCCCTACCGACTGCAAATCATTACAGGATACTTTAAGAATAAAATATAATATGCGCGAGCTTCCCGTGAATATGCTGCCCGTTGCACAATTAGAAGCTATATTGGGTGCCATGCTTGCAAATATGACAATTATTAATAATATTGAATTTGATTGTAAAGTTATCGGAGAGTTTGAAAATCTCAAAGTTATAGGAATTTAACTCTCCGATAAATATTTATCTTTTAAAAACAAATTTAACATTTAAATCAGCCGGAGCACTTGGTGATGAGGGTTTGTTCTTCCACAATTTTATATACAGCTGCGGTAAATCCGATTTAACTGCTGGAGTTTGTGTTTGCGTTGGAGCCGGTGCGGCATTATTTCCAAGATTTACGGAATACACTTTTTTAACGGGCGCCTGAGCAGTTTTTTGATTAGTATTTGTTTGAGGCGCTGAAGCACTACTACTGCTTAACTGAGTTTTTATCGGTTTAAATTGCAAATCATCACGCATTCGCGACCAATTATTACAACCGCCGCTAACTCTGCAAGAAGTGCCTAAATGGATAAAGTCACTTATTTCTTTTACTGATGTACTCAAATTATCATCTGATATAAATCTTATTTTATATGTTGATTTACTTTTATCCAAATACATATAATTATATCCAAAGTCTTTAGCATTTATTGCCGTAAATTGATAAGCACTATTATCATTTGAAAAATCGGGCAATTTTTTATATGTTATTTCCACTTCTTTTTTACTTTTTGTATACACCGCATTTAAAGGAACCATTATTTGAGAGAATTTGCTGCAAAAAGGTGTTTCCTCCGGTGTTGCAGGTATTCCATACGGATAATGTATGAAAACAGGTAATGAAGGGTTAATTAAATCTCTGCTGTGGCATGAGGGTCCATTTATCCTAAATGTAAAATTATCAGGATTATTTGGATTATATGTGTAACACCAATCAATAGATATCCAAGGTTTATTATCTTCTATTCCGCCGAAAACTTCTTCCGAGGGTTCATAGTTTGGTGATGCAAAAATGGATTTTGCAACATAAGATTTTCTTATATTATATATTTCTTGTTTCGTTTTATAATTTAAACTTATAGGTTGATTAATAACAATATTTTCTACATCTTCCGCATTATTATTTAATGGAAATACCAGATTTATAACCGTTACAGCAAAAATTATTCCAAGTGTGCTTATTAATTTTTTTTTCATATTAAACCCTCTGTTCATACTATTATTTTTAAATGCTATAAGTTATTATCATTTTTTTCTTTAACATTTTTCTTATTTATTTTTATTGTCCAAAAAAGAATATGATATATTCTTCTTTCTTCTGTTTCTTCATATACAAATATTTTATAAAATAACCTTAAATGATATTTTATTTTTTGTTGTAATGTCATTTCTGCTTTTAAGGAAGAATATTGATTATAATACCACCATTCATTTGATTTTGCCATTAATACATTTTTCCAAGGTTTTATTTTTTCCGTATAATGTATTATTTTAGGATGTTTTGCACAATATTTTATATATTTTTTATTTTTATTGGTTTTGACAATTTTATCATTACGATAAAAACTGTCTTGAACATTCCAGCTTAAATCAAGCGGTATTACTTTTTCATGGCATACATCATTAATAAGTTCCTGATCCAATTGCAATTTATATTTTCCCTGCTTCCCTGCTTCAAGAAGTTTTTGGACTATTTTATCTTCCCGCCATTTTTTTAAGTTTATTAATAATACTCCGGTATTTATACAAAAATAATCATAAGGAAAAACATTTTTCCAATATTTACCTAAATATGTACAACCTATATCCTCTACACCCGCAATATAATTTTCGTTTAAGTCTATATCATACAACTCTTTTAATGACGTTTTTATAATAAGATCACAATCCAAATATATTAATTTATCTAACTCAGGCAATATATCTGCTAAATACATTCTTGAGTATGTCGTTTTAGTTATGTGCGAGTGTGCTTCTTCACACCCCCCCCCCACACATATATTGAATATCAGAATCAAAGTTTTTTAATTTATCAGAATTTAAATCCATAAAGTTTATGCTAAAATCTTTAATGGTTTTTAATTCTTTAATTTTATTTTTTAACTCATCCGGCACTTGATTACACAAAATTATAAAATTTAACTTATCAGAACCGGAAGCATTCTTTAATATCGATGTTATGACAACCGACAACGGTTGAAAATAGTTTTTATCCGAAACCAATGCTATATTAATTGTTTCATCCATTTAGCACAACCCTCATATTCTTTTATTTGTTTTATCGTATAATCAAACATATCAACATCTTTTTGATAAAAATGTTTATACCAATCAGCTGTTTTTTCAATTGCAGTTTCTGCTGTATAAGCAGGACTCCAATTCAAAATTTTATGCGCTTTTTCTATATTTAACATTAAACAATTTGCTTCGTGTAAATTATCGTGTTTTTGAATATGAACACAACCCTTTCCATAAATATCAATAAATTTCAAAACAACATCCGATACATTTAAAACACTGTCCTCCTCGGGACCGAAATTAAAGCCGTCCGCATAAATTTTACCACTTTCAAGTAATTTTCGCCCTAATAATAAATAACCTGATAATGGTTCTAAAACATGCTGCCAAGGTCTGACGGATTGCGGATTTCTTATATCAACAGGCAAATTTGTATTTATTGCTCTCACACAATCGGGAATAAGCCTGTCTAAAGCCCAGTCACCTCCGCCTATAACATTTCCCGCTCTAGCCGTCGCCATTGCCATTGTACCTTCATCTTGTAAAAAAGAACGCCGATACGATGATGACATTATTTCTACACATCCTTTGGATGAAGAATACATATCATACCCGCCCATCGGCTCATCTTCCTTGTAGCCTCTGTTTATTTCTTTATTCTCATAACATTTATCCGTCGTTATGTTTACAAATGCTTTGACACTTTCACATTTTCTTGCCGCCTCAAGAACATTTAAAGTCCCGATTACATTTGTTTCATACGTTAATAAAGGTTCCGAATATGATAATCTGACTAACGGCTGTGCGGCTAAGTGAAATACGATTTCGGGTTTAAATTCTTGTATTGTTTTTTCCAGTTTTTCTTTATCTAAAATATTGCCTGTTACTGATTTTGTTATTTTTTCTTCAAGATTTAATTCTTTATACATTGACGGTTTTGTATTTGGAGATAACGAATAACCCAAAACTTCCGCACCAAGATATGTTAACCATATACTAAGCCAGCTTCCCTTAAAACCTGTATGACCTGTAACCAATATTTTTTTATTTTTATATATCTCAAATAACATTTATTATTTGTTTACCTTTTATAACTTTCTTTTTTATTTATAAAATTTAAAATATTATAAATTCCTTTTTTAATTAATATTATTATATAATTTATGTACAAATATGGTTTATATTTATAATATTTTAATAAATATTTAAAGTATCCGTCTTTATCAAAATTAAATTTTGAATGTATATCAAAATAATACTTACTTATATGTTTTGTTAATGTTAATTTTATAAATTTTTCATAGGTCTTTTTTGTTATAATGTTTTCATTTAACAATTCATTAACTATATCAATTAAATTAACACCGAATACCTGTGCAACATTATATCCGCCTTTGTTACTTAAATAAATGATTTCCATTATTGCACCGTTTACAATATATATTCCTTTTTCATTTGCTAATCTTGCCAGTATATCTGTTTGTGCAAAGTTTTTATTGGAAAATCTGTCCGAATTTTCTAATAACTTATATTTTTCGGTTTTTACACATAAACCGCCAATCCAAGTACATTCGTATGTTAATTCATTTATTGCATCATCGGCTGTTTTATAATATTTTTTCTCGAGTTTTTCGGATTTAGTTTTTTTATTTCTGAAAAATATTACATTAACATCTGTTTTCTTTAAAAATTCAATTATCTCAGTCAGGTAATTTTCGTTATATAATAACGTATCATTACTTAATTTAGCATAAATACCGTCCGCCTGTTTTAGTACTTCAACAAAATTTTTGTCTTTTATATTTTCCTTTTGTCTTATATATTTAATTTTGCCCGAATATTTCAATACCAATTCTTCACATATTTTTTGAGTTTCATCGGTGGAACAATTATCAGATATAATTATTTGTATATCCTCACTATTTTTAAATACAGCAATACTTGTTATACTTTCAATTGATTTTTTAAGATAATCACATCTGTTATATGTTGGAATACATATTGATAAAACAGGTTTGGTCATTAACAGTTCTCCGAATAATTCATCCATACTGCCCACGGAGCTTGATTTTTCTGCCACATTTCCGTTAACTCGTTTTTATCTTTAAGGGTATCCATTGCTTTCCAAAAACCATTATGTTTATATGCATTTAATTGTTTATCTTTTGTTAAATGTTCAAGCGGTTCACGCTCAAATATTACATTATCATCATTTGGTATGTAATCAAACACATCTGGTTCACATACAAAAAATCCGCCGTTTATCCAAGATTCTTCGCCTTTTGGTTTTTCCATAAATGACGTTATCATATTATCTTCTTTTATTACTAATGCTCCAAATCTGCCCTGTAATTGTACCGCAGTCATTGTAACCGTTTTATTTGACTGTTTGTGTGCTTTTATTATTTCATTAATATTTACATCAGATACACCGTCGCCATATGTTAATAAAAACGGTTCATTCCCTATATACGCTTGGGCTTTTTTTATTCGCCCGCCTGTCATGGTTTTTTCACCCGTATATAACATTGTTACTTTCCACGGTTCGGTTTTTGTTCTGTGTATTTCCACCGTATTATTTATCATATCTACCGTTATATCCGAGTATTGTTGATAATAATTCACGAAATAATCTTTTATAACATGTGATTTATAGCCTGTTAATATAATAAAATCATTAAAACCATAATATGAATATAATTTCATAATATGCCATATTATTGGTTTACCGCCTATTTCTACCATTGGTTTAGGAATTAGTTGCGTTTCTTCACTGAGTCTTGTCCCCAGCCCTCCGGCTAATATAACTACTTTCATTACAACCCTCGTTTTTATATCCGATTTTTATATTAACACAAAATTACTTGTAATAAAAAATCAGATAAAAAAACCTCCCAAAGGAGGTAAATGGTGCCGATGGCCGGACTCGAACCGGCACACAGGGTGAGCTGCGTCAGATTTTGAGTCTGATGCGTCTACCAATTTCGCCACATCGGCTTATTGTATCGCACTTGCTTATTTTATCTTAAATATATTTTTTTTTCAACGTATTTATTGACCTAAAATAATCTAAACTGTTACAATTAAATAAAATGGATAATGAAAAAGAAAATATTATAATAATTGGCGCAGGCCCCGCAGGATTAAGCTGTGCATATTACTTTCTTAAATATACGGACTTAAAGCCTGTAATTATTGAAGCAAGCGAATTTATCGGCGGAATTTCAAGAACTCACTTTCATAACGGAAACCGCATGGATTTAGGCGGTCACAGATTTTTTACCAAAAGTGAAGAGGTAATGAATTTATGGAAAGAAATTTTCCCCGTTCAAACTTCACCCTCGAAAGATGAAATAATGCTTGGCGCTAAACCCTGCGAAGATAAAACCGCCGACCCCGAAATTAATGATATTGTCTTTTTAAAACGCAGACGTATTTCAAGAATTTTCTTTTTAAAAAAGTTTTTTGATTATCCTATATCATTTAAACTTCAAACTTTTATAAATCTCGGTTTAATTAATGTTTTAAAAGCAGGTATTGGATTTTTTATTGCCAATATTCATAAACGCAGAGAAAACTCGCTTGAGGACTTTTACATTAACAGATTTGGCAAAAATTTATATAAAATGTTTTTTGAGAACTACACCGAAAAAGTATGGGGCATTCACCCGAATAAAATTTCTCCCGACTGGGGAAGCCAAAGAGTTAAAGGGTTATCTTTACTTTCTGTTTTAAAAAATGCTATTTTCAAACCTTTTATAAAAAAAGAAAAAATTGAAACTTCTTTAATTGAAGAATTTTTATATCCGAAAAAAGGCCCGGGGCAGCTATATGAACAAATGGCAGAAATCATTACAAACAAAGGCGGGAGCATTATTTTAAATAATACGGTTATTGGTATTAATTTTACAAATAACAATATTTCATCAGTACAAACAGTTGATAAAGACGGGCAAAATCATACTTTTAACTGCAAAGCCGTATTTTCTTCCATGCCCGTTAAGGATTTAATAAACTCTTTTAATAAAGAAATTGACGAAAAGATAAAAGAAACGGCATTAAATTTGCCGTACAGAGATTTTATGACAGCAGGACTATTAGTCAGGAAAATGGCTGTAAAAAATACAACAAAATATAAAACCGTCGGTAATATAATTCCCGATTGCTGGATTTATATTCAAGAGCGGGATGTAAAACTCGGCAGAGTTCAAATTTTTAATAATTGGTCGCCATATATGGTTAAGGATTTTGAAAATACCGTTTGGCTCGGACTTGAATATTTCTGCAATGAAAATGACGAATTATGGTCTATGGAAGATAATGATTTTATTTCTATGGCAAAATGCGAGCTTGAAAAAACAGGACTTATAAAACAAGAAGATGTTTTGGATTCTGCGGTTATAAGGGTTAAAAAAGCATACCCTGCATACTTTGGAGCTTATAAAGACTTTAATATCATAAAAGAATACTTAAATACAATAGAAAACCTTTATTGCATAGGCAGAAACGGCCAGCACAGGTATAACAATATGGACCACTCTATTTTAACGGGGCTGGAAGCGGTAAAGGCATTTATTAATAATTCTTCCAAAGAAAACATCTGGAGCGTAAATACCGAAAATGAATACCACGAACAAAAATAATCTGCTTGAAATTATTATCTTTTCAATTTTTTGTATATCGGTTATTATTTTATCCTGTTTTCATGAACCTTGGTTTGATGAACTGCAAGCGTGGGGAATTTCTAAAGATACAATTTTCAATATTTTATTTGTAATCCCGCATTATGAAGGACATCCTCCGCTTTGGCATTTACTTTTAAAACCGTTCTCCGTAATGAATTTATATCCCGATACGGGATTAAAAATTGTTAATTTTGCTTTTATGCTTCCTGCCGTTTGGCTGTTAATTTTCAAGTCAAAATTACCCCCCCCCGTGAGGTTTTTACTTCCTTTTACTTATTTTATTTTTTATCAGTATTCAATAATTTCCAGACCATATTGCATTTATTGTTTAGCTATGTTTTTAATTGCTTGTTTTTACAATACAAAAAATGAACACCCGTTTATGTTCACTACTTTTCTGGCTCTACTGTCATTATCCTGCTCTTTTGGAATGGCTGTGGCTTGCGGACTTTCTTTAGTTTGGATTATTGAACTGATTAAATCTAAAACTCCTTTTAAGGATAAATCTTTTATTTCTCTGTTAATATTGTTTATTTTTGCCTGCATTATTGTAGTGCTTATAATACCCGATAAATATAATTACCAATTTGCAAATTTATGTGCAAAAGATAATATTGTCAGATGTATATATTCTTTCCTTATTATGCCGGCAGACGCTTTAATATATGATTTTTATAATTATGATAATAATTCCATTCACTTTATTGATTTTAATTATTATATAAACCCTACAACCAACGGAGTAATGGCTAAATTACAAGTTATGTTTTTTACTGGATGTTTTTTGGGGATAATTTTAAATACATTGTTAATTTGCTTTTTTATAAAAACAAAAAATTTTTTATTATTTTTTATTCCTTATATTTTATTTATGGTAAGCGGAATATATTATATAAGTCCTCATCACGCAGGATTATTAACGGTATTACTAATATCACTGTTTTGGATTGTATTTAGTAAAAATGATATTAACTTAAATAACGGATTTAAGAAATTACTTGTTCTTTTTACCGTATTAACTATGGGAGTTCAGATTTATTGGAGTATCTTTGCCGGTATTCATGAAATAAAATACGATTTTTACCCTGCAAAAGCTCAATATAATTATATAAAACAACACCGGCTTGATAAGTATAAACTTATGGCAGATTGGCAGATGATAGGACCGCTTATAATAAATAACAAAACAAAAAAATTATATATAGAAAACGGAATTAATAACAGGAATAAGAATACCATTCATTTTCTTTCCAATGATTATAGTATTATAACGCAACAGGAACCTGAAATCCAATGGATATCAACTTGCATTAATCAATATTTCAACAAAAATATATTTTATAACGGCAATAATAAACTTTATACTATTCACAAATACACAACTCCATCCGAAAGATTAAAGATTTTTAATAATTGGAGAAATTTAGGAATACCTGATATTATTGTTGATACACTAAATATTAATGACGTTTTTTTAGATAAAAATTCATTATCTGAAAATTATATTTTACTTAAATCTTTTGATTATAAAATCATATTTAAAAACAGTTATTCATCTAAGTCTTCAAAATTTTATATTAATAAAGATTTAAAATTATAAAGGATATGTATGAAAAAAAATAACATAATAGAAATTATTATCTTTTCAATATTTTGTATATTAACAATTACTTTGTCATTCTTCCATGAACCTTGGTTTGATGAACTGCAGTCTTGGGGAATTTCTAAAGATTCAATTTTTAATATTTTATTTGTAATTCCGCATTATGAAGGACATCCTCCGCTTTGGCATTTACTTTTAAAACCGTTCTCCTTAATGAATTTATTTCCCGATACGGGATTAAAAATCGTTAATTTGGCGTTTATGATGTCTGCTGTTTGGCTGTTAATTTTTAAATCAAAATTGCCCGCCCCTGTAAAGTTTTTACTTCCCTTTACTTATTTTATTTTTTATCAGTATTCAATAATTTCCAGACCATACTGCATTTATTGTTTAGCTCTATTCTTAATAGCAACATTTTATAATTCAAAAAACGAACACCCGTTTAGATTTATGGGGGTTCTTGCTTTACTTTCGTTATCCTGCTTATATGGATTAGTGGTTGCCTGCGGTTTTTCTATCGTATGGATTATAGAATTAATTAAAAATAAGACTCCTTTGAGAAATAAGTCTTATTTATCATTGTTTATTTTATTTATTTTTGCTTGTTTAATTTTATTAATTATTATGCCTGACAAAAGTAATTATATTTTTAATGATACATATGTAAGAGATAATATTGTAAAAGGGCTTTATTCATTATTTGTTTTACCTGCGGATGCTTTGTTTTTTGATGTATATAACTGGGGTGTAAGACTTCTTAACATAGACTTTGCATATTTTATTAATACCCCTGATAATCCGAAACTTTACGATACAAAAATATTATTTTTTACGGGATGTTTTTTGGGGTTGATTATTAATGTATTTTTAATTTGCCTGTTTAAACATTTAAAAAGTCTTTTAATATTTATTATTCCGTATTTAACATTTCTAATACTCGGATGTTTTTATATTTCACCTCATCACATAGGATTATTAACAATTCTATTAATATCTATATTTTGGATTGTTTTATCTGCAAAAAAGTGCGACAATACTAATTATAAAAAATTACTTACATTATTTACCGTTTTAGTAATTTCAATGCAAATTTACTGGAGTATTTCTGCCTGCATTCTTGAGGTTAAATATAACTATTATCCGGCAAAAGCCGAATATAATTATTTAAAACAATTTAATCTTGAAAATTATAAAATAATGTCGGCTTGGATGGAGTCAGATCCTATATTTGTTCATAAAAAGACCGGAAAAGTCTATATGGGAAAAGAAATTAAAACATATAATGACTTTATAAACATATCTAAAAATTATGAATTGAAAGTAAAAAATGAATTAAATATGCAATGGCCTGCTGTCTGCATAGGACAATACTTTAATAAAAATATTTTTTATAATTTTAATTCGGATAATAAAAAAATGTATATAATTCATACTCATTTATCGGCGCAAGAAAAAGCAAAGATTATAGCACAATGGAATCAAATGGGCTTGCCCGATATTATTGTCGGCAGACCAAATATTGATATTATTTTTTCTAATGAAAATTCACCGTCAAAAAAATATGTTTTGCTAAAACTTTTTGATTATGGAATGATATGGAAAGATAAATATTATCCTATTGATGAGGAAATATATATTCTAAACGGGTTAAAAATATAAGAGGTTAGTATGAATAAGAATAAGAAGAAGAAAAAATCATCGGATTTATCATTAGTTAATAATATTCTTATAGTTTTTATAATTATCGGAATTTCTGTTCTTTCATATTTATTTTTTTCAGTTATGAATTCACAAAAAAAAGAACCTGCTACGCCGATAAAAAATGAAAATGAACAAACTCAAACAGAAACCGTAAAACCGGAAACACCCGAAAAACAAATTCCGCCTGTCACAGCGGTGGAAACCCCTAACCTGCCTCCTTTTGAATATTATAAATTTAAATATATTTATACAATTAATGTTAAGGGGAAACTTAAAGTCCTTAATTTAAAAATACAAGTTCCTCAAACGGAAGAAAATAAACAATATATTAAAATTACTTCCGTTTCTTTAAAGCCTGATAAAGTTTATAATACGGAAAACGGAGTAATCAGCGAATATAATTTTAAGGACGTCACAAAACCTGTCGTAGTATTTTATGAGGGCATTATAAAAACAAGAACTTATAATCTCGAAGTCGCAAAATTAATGAACCGAAATATAAATCCCGAGCAAGATTTAAGCAGATATTTAAAACCCGAAAAACTTATTGAGTCAGCTGACCCCGTAATAAAAAATATTGCAGCAAGTATAACGGGAAATTCACAAGAAGAAATAATCCAAAAAGTTTATGAATATTTGCAAAAACGAATAACTTATACCGTAATTAATCGTGATATAGGCGCAAAACAAGCAATAACCCAAAGAAAAGGGAAATGCAGTGAATATGCTGCCGCAATGACAGCTATATTACGCGCAAAAAATATACCCGCAAAAGTTGTTTCAGGTGATATCCTTAGAGAAAATGATACTCCGCACGCTTGGGTTGAGGTTTATTTCGATAAGTACGGCTGGGTAACTTTTGATCCTACTCATCAAGGTATTACTAAATATAAGGAAGTAAACGGAAAACCAGTAATTGTGGGGACTATTTATAATTCGGCAAACCCGGGCATGAGCTATATTAAAAACAGCTCAAATATATTATCATTTAATCCTATTATGTTTATGTATGCTACAAAACAAAAAGGTCAAGCATCATATAATGAAGTCTTTGAAATAGAACGCTTGAAGTAAAATAAATAACCGTATCCTTAGAAATAATTCCTTTCTATAGAAGCCAACTCGAAATAAAATCTTTTTTACAAATAAAAATGGGAATATCAGCTATAAATGCTTCATATTTAATGATTTACTAATATATTTATTAATGCTTGTGTCAGAGGATAACCTGTTTTCTTTTCTACATTAATGAACATAGGAGCAGGATTAGCTTCAATGAAAACATATTCATTTTTTGAATTTAATCTTATATCAATACCCGAATATTTTAAATCACAAATTTTCATAACTTTTAAACAATCTTGTTTTACCTTTTCAGGCAGTTCTATAGGAATCAATTCTGCATTTCCGTCGGTTCTAAAGTCGATATTATCTGTTCGAATTTCTAAAGCATAAATTTCTTCTTGGTAAGCATAAACTCGAATGTCAGTACCATCAATATATTCTTGGAATTGAACAGGAGAAACAATTAGTTGTGATAATTTCTGTTTAGTAAAATCATCTTTAGTCATTTTTTTAGTATATGCACCGCCGCGTACAGGTTTTAAAATTATTTGCTCATTATTAGATTCAAAAAAATCTAAAACAGAATCTTTATCATTTGTTATTAAAGTTCTAGGTACTCTTATGTTATTTTTCTTAAACAAATTAGTAAGATAAGGCTTTTTCTTATGTAGTTCAAATGCATTTATTGAATTAACCCAATTAATTTTTAAGGAATAAAAAAGACTGTATAAAGCAGATTCACGCTCACGGTATACCATATTAGACAAAAAATCAGTATTATCCCCATCATCAATTGTTTCATTTTTAATACCGGAAAAGTTTCTCCAGTATACACTTTTAATATCGGAAAAATCAATTTTTTTGTTATCTATAATTATACTGCCTGAATTTTCACAATCCGCTTTCCAGCTGAAAAGTACATCATATGGATATTGAGCAGTATCTAAGAAACAATATTCTTCTTTAATATCTTGAAGATGTTTTGCAACGTGTTTTGCATGTTCTTCTTCTTTATAACCTAAAATAACAATCATATATACCTCTGTTTTTTTATATATATTATATTAATACTTAAATAATTTCTTCACACATATATTTTAAACTATTTATATTTTATACTGTTATTTAAATAGTTCTCTTTCCTCAAAAATTCGGATATAAATTTTGCAGGATCGTCAGCTTTTCCCTGATATTGACCAACGCGAATTGTTAAAGGTAAAATGGAAACTTTGTTAGGAAACCTCATCGGTTATTCTTTGATTTCCACCTAATTATCCTATTAATTAAAACTATTTAAAGATTGAAAAAAAACATAAATTATGTTTTTATTTATGTATTAATTTATAGGTTATTTATGATTAAAAAATTTTTAATTATTTGTCTGATTTTCATAGCTTTAATAGGCGCTGTCTTTTGGTTATGCTTTTACAAAAGAACTCCTATCAAGAACCTTGACTACTATTATAAAGATAATAATACAACCATTTGTTTTCCACATTTGGACAATTGTTGTTCTGCAGAACCAACACAAATTAGTTTTATCAATAATAAAACATTTATAGGTCTTGGTATTGGTGAACAATTGTATGATACTTCTACCTATAAATACGATAAAAAAACAGATAAATATACCGTTGATATGCTACTTGACCGAGATTTTAGCACCGACTTGGGTTATTATTCTAAATGTCCCTACGATGATGGGATAATAACGCATGTACTTTTTGGAATTACATATATCCCGTCAAAGAAAATATTTAAAGCAGAATATAAAGGCTTTTTATCATCAAAAGAAATTGTTATAAATGACTCATATGGTAATCCATCAACACACTATTTTAGACATTAAAACTTATATTACACTAAAGATAAACATTTTATTGGCGAATTAGATGATACATTAAAATATTTAAATGAAGAAGTAATAAAATCCTTTAACCCACCTAATAATTGTAATTATGGGGTTGATATTATTTACTTATTAAAAAATTA
>CANPWQ010000015.1 GCA_947584965.1 Candidatus Gastranaerophilales bacterium
ATAAGCAATATGGATTGCATCTTCCGCCGTTTGCTGTTGCTGCTCTTAAACATCCGCCTTTACATACCGAAGAATATGCGCAGGTCTTACAGTAGCCCGTTAACATTGAACAATCAAATTTACGATTATATGAGAATAAATTTTCATCATTCCATATTTCTTTTAGCGAACGCTCTCTGACATTAGCTTCCTTGTATTCATCACGTTGAAGAGATAAACAACCTCTAACTGTTCCGTCGCTGCCTAAACCAATACCGTTTATTCCGGCATGGCAGCCTATCCAGTATCCTTGAACGGCTTTGCCTATTTCGCCCAAATATCCGATTACGTCGGCTCCTGAAACTTCTTCAAACTTATCTTTGTATTTTTTTCGGGTTTCCAATATGAATTTTGCTATTTCAAAGAATTGTGCTTCCGTAATCATTGTTTCTTTAGACATACGCCCGATACTGTCACCATATTGAATTTGCCAGTATCTTATTTTATTTTTAATTAAGAAATCCCTTATTTTAGGCAGTTGTGAAAAGTTTAATTTGTGTATTGTTGTTACAACACTGGGAACAATGTTGTATTGATGCAGCAATTTGATTGCATTTTCTACGTGAGCAAAAACACCCTCTTTGCCCCTAATATAATCATGTAAATAATCGTCTGCTGCATCAATACTGATTCCGAAAGCTATTGGTCTTACCGCATCAATAATTTTTATAGTTTCTTCATTTACTAAATATCCGTTTGATATAAATCCTACTTGCATTTTGCAAGTTCTAATCATTGAAGCTATTGCCCCGATATCTTGACGCATTAACGGTTCTCCGCCTGATAAAATTACTGTTTTACATCCTAATTCAGCTAAGTCATTAATTACTTTATAGCATTCAGCCGTTGTTAATTGATGTTCTTTTTCTACGCTTGTGCAATCTGAACCGCAGTGTATACAATTAACATTACATTTAAATGTTATTTCCCAAACCGCATTTTTAGGTTGATATATCATACTAACTCCTTTTTTGTTATTGTAAACTTTTATTAATTTTTTGCAAAATTATTAAAGATTTGTAAAAAAAATGACGTAATTCTTTTTTATTATAGTTATATTATTGTAAAAGAATGAGGTATTTATTATGGGTAATGTTAATGAACCTAAAAGATTTAGTTTTGATGCATTAAATGCTAAAATGGTATATGGTATTTGTACTCCTAAAGGTAATAATGATCAGTTAAACAGTATTTTAAATGCTAAAATGGTCTATGGTATTCGTTCTCCTGAAGAAGATGTAGTTGATGTTAAAAAACCGGTGGAGAAAAAATTGTCATTAACTGATCGTTTAAGTAATTTTCTTTCCGGATTGTTTAAAAAAGAAGGAAAATAAAATCTCCGATGCAAAATTTTTCGCATAACTCAGATGTTTTTTTGCAATGTTGATTATCGCGAGATTTTCGCACAACTTAAATTAAAGATATAATATTATCCGTATCAATATTCAAGCATTTTAGTTCGTTGCAGGTTGTTTGGCGTTTATCCCACAGGCATGGTCGGCAATCGCAATTATTTGTTATTGCAATGAATTTATCCGATTGAGGGAACAATTTTTTTTCATTGGTAGGTCCAAATATTGCTATTGTTTTGGTATTAGTTGCAACGCCAATGTGCATTGGTGCAGAATCGGAACATATAAGAACTTGCGCACTTTTTACGAGTTTTGCAAAATCAAGCATATTTTTTGTTTTTCCGTACATATCTGTAAAATTACTTAAATCTGTTCCGTTCAATTCATTTCGTATTTGATTTATAACTTCTTCATCGTCGGGACCACCCGTTAAGATGACTTTTTTTCCGTTGTTTAAAAGTTTTTTTATAAGCTCTGCCCAAACTTTTGCTCCAAATATTTTTATTATTCCTTTTTGTACGCTTATTTTGCTTACTCCGGGATGAATAATAACCGTGTTTATTTCTCTTTCAACTTCATCAATATTGATTTTCGGTAATTCAAAATCGGTGTTTACAATCGGTCTGACCAAGTCAAAATACATATTTGCTGCATACTGATTTTGGTTTAAATGTATTGCATAAGTCAGTAACTTTTTACTTAAATTTGATGTTTTATAGCCTATTCTCGTTTTTATTCCCGTAAAATACAGCAATAATGCAATTAAAGGATTTGCCCCTGAGGAAATAACAAGGTCATATCTGCATCTTCGTGCTTTAAAGTACAGCTTTAACATTTCAAAATATTTATTTTTTGTTTTGATGTCAATAAAAAAAGAGTTGTCAATTAAATTGGTAAGAGAAAGAAACCCCTTGCTTCTTCCCTCTAAACACAATGTAATTTTTGCCTCGGGATATGTTTTTTTTAAACTTTGAATAACAGGCAGAAAAAGAATTTCATCCCCAATTCCGCCAAAATTTATTAATAAAATATTTTTAAAAGATTGCATATTAAAATGGTTTTGTTTGATTTAACTTTTTACGTAATTCACGAAAACGTGCAATATCTTCCTGTGCTTTGCCCGTTTCTCTGAATACAACTTGACTTGACGGGTGTACAAGCATAATACAGTCAATATGAATTTCAAGAAAATTATAACGTCTTGGAGGTGTATTAGAATTTCTTGCAATTATTTCCGCATTAGTGACAGCAAGAAAACGCTTTTCTTTATCATTTAATAAATCGGTTAATTCTCTGTTTGTTTTTGTATATTTTGAAACATGAACAGTACCTTTTATTTCATGGTCAGCTGTCAGTATAATAACTTCTATCGGAACAGTATCTAATTCTTTCGCCATTTTTCACCCGTTAAATATAATCTATATATTGATTATATTATTTGATTAATATTTTTTCAACTTTTTTAAATACATGTTTATAAATAAAATGCGCCCGATGGGAGTTGAACCCACATCTAAAGACTTCGGAGATCTTTGCTCTATCCTGTTAAGCTACGGACACTTTTTTATATTATATTACAAAATAATCTCTATATCTTAAGTCCGGATGATACAAATGTATTCATATTTTGAAATACATTTGTATGACCTTGTTGTCCTTTATTTATATTTTGTGAATTATTAATCATAAATTCACTAAATATATTTTTGTCAGATTTATCAATACTAACCATCATTAAATCATTATATCTTTTTTTTAATTTTAAACTTTCTGGAGTTTCTCCCATTTTTTCCAGTTGTTTTTTATATGAATAGTTTGCTATTGAATTTTTAATAATCGGCATAACTATACTGCTGACAATAATTGAATATAATAATGTGGATATAATTGTAGCTCCGTTTATTTTGTTAACCAAACTTTTATATGAGTTTTGGTTATATACTTGTTGAAGTTTTTCTTCTAAGAGGGCAGATTCTGCTGTTTTAACCTTTTGTCCTATTTTTTCGGCGGGGTTTATATCTTGTACATTTATTAAATTCCATAATTTTTTCGGTTTATTTTTCATAATGGTTTTCAGTTTTAAAAATATAGAATTTAAAGATTGTTTCATTGTTTGAAAGTAAGATTTTGGTGAATTAGTTTTTAATATATCTTCAGGTAAAACTCCGGCTTCTTCAGCCATTCTTATTACCTCTTTTTTTACGCTTTTTGTAATGATTTCCCCTGATTCAAGTTTTCTTTTTAAATGATAATTTAACATTGCAGGCGGTATGGTTGATAATATTAAATCTAAAACTAAGTCTATACGCTCTTGTGATATTAGATAGTCTTTATTTTCACGGTTACTTTTTTTTAATCCTCTGATTTGAGCTAAGTGACTGTTTAACATTGAAACGGCATTGCCGACAAGCATTACTAATGCAATATCCGTGCCTTTTCCGAATAAAAAACTTGATATCTTTTGGTAAGTTTTATGGCGTGCGCTTTTACTTATATAATTTTCATAAACATTATATAATGGTGATATAACTTTATTTCTTAATATGTCTGCCGGCTTGGACATTATGAATCGCCTCCGGCATTGTTAAATCGTTCTTCTTTTATTTCTTTATATATTTGTATTACTTTTGATTTAATATTGTTAAACAATGCTTCTCTTTTGCTTATAGTATTTTTTATCTTTTTTAATCTGTTATTTGTAACATCTGTTATTGATTGTTTAAAACTCTTATTTTGTTTTACAATGCCTGATATTAAATCTTGCAAATCGCCTGTTAACGGTACATCTATATTTGCATTTGAATATAATATCATAAACAGCATAGCAACTATTGTGCCAAGCGTCGTATTATACTGTTTAAGCAGTTTTGTTGCTTTTGGTAAATCTTTTTTACTCATTTCAAGTAATTCTTTTGGCATAAAATTGTTTTTAATTAAGTTGTTTTTATTAAAATTGATTGTTTTATTTGCAAGTTCAATGAATACTTTTCTTATTAAAACTCCCGTAAAACCGCATGCAATAGGCTTTGCCGTGGATTTTATTGCTGCATCAATTTTTTTATCCTCGTGGGCAAATTTTAAATCTATCATCGGTAAAAAAAGTACCGCTGCCAGCGACATTAATAGTTTTTGCTCCGGAATACTTATGTATTTTTCGGCAGCCTCGGCTGCTTTACCCATACATTCGGGTAAATAAATAGGGTTAGCAGGAAGTCCTTTAAATGTTTGGCAGGTCCTGTTTTTTATTTTACTTTCGAAAGATGAACAAATTTTCATTTTTTTATACCGTCGGCTGCTTGTTTTAAAAATTCTACAAGTATTTTTTGTTATTATTATTACTAATTGTTAATTTTTTTTTACATCTGTTAATTCTTACGCAAATTTTTGTTTTCCGTTTTTTGTAACTTCTGTAAGGAGTGTTTATGAAAATTTCACCTGTCTTTGCTTCAAACTATACTTCTAAAATTAACCGAAACAGTCAGGATGTTTTATCTAAACGTAATAGTTTTAAAGGCATATATGTTGATTATGATACGGATATAGGTAATGAAAAGGAGGATGTTTATCCTGCAACTTTTAAAAACAGTGATGCCGTTTTATTAAATGAAATTGCCAGAAGATATCCTAATCAGGATTGTTTTATTTGCAAAGGGGCTAATGGTAAACCTCGACTGGAATTTAGAGAACGCGCCAATGATGTTCAAGTATTTAGAACAAATACATTTAATCAATATATGATTGAGGTTAATCCTAAAAATAAAGAGAATCCCTGTGTGCCGTTAATTATTCATGAAAATTCAGATATAAATTCAATTATCGGTATTCCGTCAAGATTTTCTCATAATCCTTCACTGACCTTTACTATTCTACTGGGTTTTGAGCTTAATAAAAAACTTATTGAAAAAAAATATCAAATCTTAGATGTTATGGGTGAAAACGAAAGTATTGATTTGGGCGGTGAAACCCCTACGGATAAAGCATATAATGGAATTAAAGAACTTGAAATTGCAGTTACAAGATACCTTGTTGAATGTGCCTTTGCCGCAATAAATGATACTTCATCCGCTTCTGGTCTTTCTTCGTTTAACTTGTCCAAAGTTCAAGATGATTTAATCGAAAAAAGAAAAAATAATTTAATGAGCGGTGATGCGGTTGTTTCCGATATTGATTTGTTAGACGGTAAGGATGTATTATCCGTTATCATGGAACGGTATCCTAATGTGGATGAAAACAAAAAACGTATTGAAGAGATTGCGGAATATATTAGAATAATGGGTATTTCGCTTGATTATCCCGATGTTGATATAAAAAGTGAGAGCATACCGTAAGCCGAATTCTGTTTTTAACAATCATCTGTCTTGGCTGAAAGTTACCTTACAGCTCCAGCGATTTCTCAAAGACGGCGGGTCACCTTAACCTTTGTTCAATCTTGCACCCGAACGGAGTTTACCCGGCAGGTATTTCTCAATACCTCCGGTAGTCTTTTACACTACCGTTGCACCTGAACCTTAATATAAAGGTTGTTTACTTTTCTGTGGCACTGTTCCTAAAGTCACCTTTGGCGGATGTTATCCGTCGTTCTGCCCTTGGGTGTTCGGACTTTCCTCATATAAGTTAACTTATACGCGATTGTTCGTATACTCTCTTTTTTATTATACTAAAAACTTATCTTTTTTTAAATTTATCAGCCATATCTTTTGGAAGTTTTACATTTTGTATGGACATTTGAAATTTTTTTATTTCCGCCAGCTTTTTTTGTTCATCCTCAAGATTTCTTTTGGGATTTTTTATTGATTTTAATGTTTTTTCAAACTCAGATTCCGCTCCGCCTGAAATGATGTGCATTATGATATCGTCTATATTGCCGTATGTGGTTGAATAAGTTGCATTTAAACTTTCTATTGATGTGCCGTAAGGAAGCGAGTATAACCACCTTATGGAGTTTATATCACGTTCGGAGAGGCTTACTACTCCGTATTGGTGAGGTGTGTACATTATGTCGCCAGTATTTGTTGAATGTCCTAAGCCTAAAGCATGCCCGATTTCATGCAATATTGTGTGATATACTTCATTTTCATCCATATACTGCCTGTGTATAATTCCGTCTGATATACCTATTGATACTTCGGCAGAATATAACCTTGAATTTTCATCATAATTAAAAGAGCAATTTCCCAGTGATTTTCGGTCAACTCTGCGCCATTCAACATTTACCTGAGATTCATTTAGTGTATTTACAAGGAAAAAAGATACTTTACCTGCTGATACGTTTTCCCAAGTATTTAATGCTTCTATTACCATATTGGCATAAAAATATTTATCATTATCGCTTAACGAATACCAGCTGCAAGGTGCTATATATACGGGCAGGGGAAAACACTGCGACGGCCACCTTATCAGTTTCCCTTTTTTTAAATGTTGGTTTAAGTAAGTTAATCTGTGCATTTAGTTGTTTTCTCTTTTTTCTTCCTGTTTTATAAATTCGCACATTTCTTCAAGCCGCGTATCTTCCATCGCTTTTATAAGTTCATCCGCATTTTTAAATTTACCTATGGCAAAACCTGTTTCCGCTAATAATACACAATCGTTGCAAAGTCTGTATTTGCCGTATTGTATTGAACCTGCCGGCGGTTTTGTTTTTCCGCAGCAGGAGCATTCAAATACTTCATCGGCAAGCGAGGGGTCTTCTTCTAAATCATCCAGCCTCATTTGCTCAACTACTGCCTGCATATCCTCTATTATTTTAAGTTTTTCTTCTTTATTCATATTATTCCCGTTTCTTTTTATATTATAGCACGCCTGTAAACATAAAATTGAACGCTGCTTCCGATGATTTTTTCAAGTTTATACGTTTCATCTATATATTTACATATATTATGCCCCCATGTTTTTGAAAATGAGCCTTGATTATACCAGTTATATCTTAAGTTTGATATTAATATTACATCGGGCGGGTTTGTTTTTAATTCGTTTATTATAAATTTATCCGTTAATAACTCGTTATTTGGAGGAATCAGATAATAAAGTTTATTATTGGATTGCCTTTGTGTTAAGAAATTTAGTATTGCGCTTTCAGGTATAACAAGAATTGTATCATCCTTTTTTGTTGATGTATTTATATAATTTAAAGTTTTATTTGTTACTTCATAAAATATTTCAGGGATTTTTATTGTTCCGTTATCCGTATTTATTGAGGTTAATTTGTTTTGATTTATGTCATAACTGGTATAAGAAATAAATAAAGCTAAACATATAATAATTACGATTAGCGATTTTTCTTTTAATAATTTTTTGTATATAAATGTCATTAAACAAATCAGCATTAAAGGCAGAAAGTAAGTTCCGTATATTTCAAGCGAGATATTGCCGATAACTTTTAATACAGAAAGAAAAGAGGTTAAGCATAATATAAAAAACGAAAAATCCCTTTTATATTCTTTTATATTAAATATAAATATTAATAATATAAAATATCCGAGCGATTGAAAGAGTGAAGTGAAATGGGGATGAAATAATGATAAACAAGCATTCTTTATTGAGCCTATTGTCGGTATTATTCCCGAATAAATGTAGAAAAAACGAACACTATCCGTATATGCAAGTCTTAAAGGCAGTTTTACACAGTTTATTAAATCTGCAATTGTACATTTTTGTATAAGTAAAATTAAAATACAAAGAACAGGAAATATAAAAATATACAATATGTGTTTTAAAGAAGTTTTGTTTTTTATAGCGCATAGTAAAATAACAATTATAAATGCAGAAAATTCGTATTTGCAGACTACAGACAGTCCGTAAAATAAGGAACTAAGCACAATATATTTATCTTTTGAGGTGTTAAGGTATTTTATTAGAAAATAAAAACTCCATAAAAATGCACATAGTGCGTATATTATTGAATACGAGTAAGGCGTTATCCAATTTGAAATTGAGGGAAAATAAACGCAAACGGGGATTAAAGCGCAGGTCAATATTAGAGCAGTTTTTTTATCCGTATATTTTCCGCTTATTAAATAACAAGCAATTAATGATAGTAATGAGATTACAAAACCAATTATTGTAAAAACGAATAATTTTGCTCCGAATATTTTTACAATAAACCCGTTAATTAAGTATCCCATAGGCGGATAAATACAAAAAATATCTTTATATAATACTTTCCCCTGCGCAATCTGCCAGGGAATATATAATTCTCTGCCTATATCGGAATAAGGAGAGTAAATATTATTTCCGAATAATAAAAACCCGATAACACATAAAATAAATATTATAATAATTGCAACTTTATTATTCATTTTATAATTATAACAAAATAAATATTTTTAAACTAAAATATAAATATGAAGTTTCAAAGAATATCAAGTATTAATACAAAACGTGACGCGTGGGTTGAAATAAATCTCGACGCTATAGAAAAAAACATTCTTGAGCTGAAAAAAAAAGTAAAGCCCGAGAGTAAAGTCCTTGCCGTAGTTAAAGCAGACGCATACGGACACGGAAGCTCTATGATAGCACCGACATTGCTTGCTTCGGGAGTCGATTGGCTCGGGGTCGCTTCTATTGATGAGGGCATGGAGCTTCGCAATAACAAATTTGATTGTCCGATTTTGGTGCTTGGGGCTGCTCCTGTCTGGGCATTTGATTATGCCGCAAAAAATAATATTTCGCTTTCAATGTTTTTGGATGAGCATATTGAAGCGGCTCAATTAACTTATAAAAAAACAGGGCTTAAAACAAAGGCTCATATTAAACTTGATACGGGCATGAACAGAATAGGTGTGCGAAAAGAAAACGCACTTGAGTTTATAAAAAAAGTACAAAACTCTCCTGCTGTTGAACTTCAGGGAATATTTACTCATTTTGCGTGCGCGGAGAATGAAGAAAAAACAAAAAAACAGCTTGAAATATGGAATAATATAATTTCTTCAACAGATACAAAAGGATTAATACTTCACTGTTTTAATACGGCAGCCGTAATAGCAGGTTACAAAGAAAAAAAATATAATATGGTAAGATTAGGTCTTGCACTTTACGGATTAATTCCCGATTTGCCTGATTTTTGCAAATCAACGCCAAAACTATATCCCGCAATGAGTTTAAAGGGAAGAATCACAAATATCCATACGGCAAAAGACGGCGAAGGAGTCAGTTATTCTCATAAATTTATATCAAAAGGCGATACTAAAATAGCTACAATCCCTATCGGCTACGCCGACGGTGTAGATAGAAAATTGTCAAATAAAATATACGGAATTTTAAACGGTAAAAAAGTGCCTCAAATCGGTAATATTACAATGGATCAGATGATGTTTGATATCACGGGAATTGAAGCGGAGGAGGGTGATATAATTACTCTGCTGGGGAAAGACGGCACTGAAGAAATAAGTATTAACAAATGGGCTGAAATATTAGATACTATTAACTATGAACTTATCTGCCGTTTGAAGGTAAGACTTTCAAGAGTTTATACACGATAATAATAAAAATGTGTATTTTTTGGAGTAAATTCTATCTGTTTTTTTTAAAAATTTACAAAAATGAATATATTTTTGTCTAAAATATATTTTTTGTTATTAAAAATCTAAAAAACTTGATGTTAAAAATTCAATTTTAAAAAAATAAATATTAAAATTTTGAAATTTTAATAAAAAGATATAGACAAATACTCCAAAATGGAGTATTATATAAGTATGGAATGTGAGGATTTTATGAGAGTTTCTGCAGTCGGTTTTTTATTTCAAAATAAAATAAAAACAAAGGATTTAAAAGGAAATAACTATACTTGTATAATACATAAAATGGTACCGAACGGCAGAGTTTCCAAAAATGTTATAAGTTCTCCGCTTATTAAAGAATCAACCCTGACAACTATAACACCCTTTCAAGCATCTGATGAAATAGAAGATCAATTGTATTCCATAACTGACAGAAAACCGGGTGTAAAATTCGTAGGCGCAACTATTAAAGACGGAATTAAAGAAACAGAGATACATTCAATATTCTCGGATAAACTTTTCGGTGTTAGAACTAAAGATGAACGCGGCAGAAATCATTTTAGAGTCGCCGGAAGAAAAAAGACTCAAAAAGTTTTAGCGCATAATCTTAATGTATCTATATAATTTAAATACTGCTGAATATTGAATAATATATAAACAAACCTGCAAGAACTAATATAACTCCGCTTATTTTCATTAAGATTTCGGAGTATTTTGCAACTTTTCCTCTATGTTTTAATGTTGATGTAAATAGTGCAAATACAATAATTATTATGCACTGTCCGAGCGCAAAGGCAAATAACAGTGCAATAGAAAATAATATATTTGTTGAAATTGCTGCTATAGCCATTATGCTGGCAAGTATCGGCGATGAGCAGGGGCTTGAAGCCAGAGCAAAAAATGCACCCGTTAAAAATGGAAATATAAATAAACTTCCCGATTTATTTTGGGGCATTTTTTTTACTATTGCAGGAAATTGTATATCCACTAAACCTAAAAGATTTAATCCCATAATAACTATGACGGAAGCAAACAGTAGTATTACAACAGGTGAGGTAAAACTTGTGAAAGCTCTCCCTGTTATTGCACATATAACTCCGATTATACTTAAAACCGCAGATAATCCTACGGAAAAAGACAGCATTTGTATAAATAATTTTTTGTTACTCTCTTTTGAGTATCCGCCTACATATCCTATTATTAAAGGTAATATACCTAATGAACACGGCGAAAGTGACGCAAGAATTCCTGCGAAGAATGCGATTATTATTAAAATCGGCATAATCACTCCGCCGCCTGCCGAATATTGAGAAAACACCTGAAGCAAATTATCCATTAATTGTTTCCTCTAATTCATTTATTAATTGTTCTTTCGTTATTGCACCTTCTATTTTATTTAATTCGTTTCCGTTTTCATCCAAAAATATCATTGTAGGAACAAGCACAACATGATATCTTTTTATTGCTTCTTTTATTTTTCGGTCTTTATCTAAAGCATTTACCGTTATAAAATTTATCTTGCCGTTGTAGTTTGGTTCTACTTCTTTAATTAATGCTTTCATTTTCTGGCAGTCCATACACATTGATGAGGTAAAAGTCATTAATGCAGGTATATTTTTTTCTTTCGCATTTGCCATTATATCTGTTGAATTTTTGTTCATTAATATGTACGCACATACGGGTACTATTAATATTAATAAAATAGTAATAATGTTTTTCATATTTATTCCTCCCTGTGTGAATAAACATTACACTAAATTAGTATAAACCATATTCTCTACCAGGATATATATATTAATATATTTTGTAAATATTAAATGTCCTCAGGAATAAAAATTTGATTTTTACATAAAAGAAATCTTTTGTCCGAATAGCTTTCAGCCCCGATAGTTATATTTTGGTATTCTCTAACTATACTTATAACATCATCAGCCGAAAGTAGAATTTTTCGTCTTCCTGTTTCATTTTCAATAATGTATGCCATATACTTTCCTCCTGGAATTTTAATCGGCATATAAAGAAAAAACTTAAATTAAATACTCCTTTCAGGCTATTAATTACAATTTTAATTTTATACAACTGTCTAATTTATACTAAAAAAAATAGGTGTTAAAAAAATATTGAAAATCAGACTGAAATGAGGAAAATTATGAGTAATATTATTGTAAAAGCTCCTTGTGTGAATTTAAGCGCATTGGAAACATTATTTATTGAAATGACTGCACAAAATTGTAATCTCAGATGTAAACACTGCTATATTAACTTTGGTGATAAAAAAGTAAAAGATTTTATTCCTATTGATAAAATAAAACAAACTTTAATTAATATTGATAAAAAAGATTTAAAATATATAACATTAACCGGTGCAGAACCGATGATGCATCCTGATTTTAATCAAATATTAAGGTTATGTTTAAAATATTCTTCTGTTGTTATTCAAACCAATGCCTTAAATATTAATGATAAAAAAGCAAGATTTTTAAGAAAAGTAGAAGAGGAAAATAATCTTGGTAATGAAATAATATTTATGATTAGTATTGACCACTATATAGAAAAAGAAAATGATATGTTAAGAGGCAGAGGTTCATTCAGAAAAGCTATTCACGCAATTCAAAGTCTTGTTAAGTATGATTTTAATCCTATTTTATCTATTGTAAATTATTTAGATATAAATGAAACCGAGCTTAAAAATAAATTTAGCGAATTATGTGCTTCGTTTAATTTTGAAACAACAGATATTAATTTTAAAATTATTCCGTTAATACAGAAAGATAAACAATGGGAAATTCCAAATAATACCGATTTTGATAAATTAAATACGGATTGTACTAAAAGCAGAACATTAACTCTAAACGGGATATTTTCATGTCCGCTTTTATCCTGTGATAATCGCGGAAAATGCGGCGGAGATATAAATGATTTTTCAACAAAAAATTATCTTGAAACTTCATATTGTAGCCAGTGTGCCGCATATAATAAAAAATTATTTTCTTTAGAATTGTAACAAATTGTAAACATTAATGCACTAAATGGCATGAATTAATTATAAAAATTTTTTATGTATATAGAGAAAATGGCACGAGGGGAAAAATGGGATACGCATTATTCGCACAAAGAAAAATTGTATTGGATGGACAGTTAAATGCCCTTCAACTTCAACAGACTCAAAGGTCAAATGAACAGTATAATTTAGCTACTCAGACATTAAGCCTACAGCAGCAATTGGCAAGTATGCAGGCATCTCAATCAACTGAATTAGCAGGTAAATATGAAGAATTAGCAAAGGCGTCAGGAGAAGAGGCCAGAGCAAGTATAAATGCTGAAATAAAAGCAATGGAAGAAGAATTTCAAGCAGAAATAGATGATATAAACAGACAAATATATCAAGTATCAGTAAAAGAAAATACAGTAGAAATGCAGGTAAAAAGATTAGATACAATGGTATCGGCTATAGAAAAAGAACTTGAGGCTGTCGAAGATGCCGAAGATGATGGCATCGGCAGGGCAACTCCTCATTACAGTGCTCAAGGTTAATAATAAAAATAAAAAACAAAAAAGAGGAAACATTGTTTCCTCTTTTTTTATATGTTAAAATTTTTATTGACAGATCTTGGTATGATATGAGATTGAGATATAAACAGTTATTAGCGAGTGTAATAGTTATAAGTGCAATGTCAGTACAGTTGCACGGTGCTTCTTATGCGGAAGATGAACAAACCGTAGATATATCTGAGAGTTCTAAGATAACCAAAATAGAATTTGAGGGAAATCACTTAATAAATGATTCGGATATTGTAAAAGTAATGAATATGCAGTTAGGTGATATATACAGTAAAGATTTGGTACAGCAAAATTTAAAAGCTATATATAAAACGGGATATTTTTCCGAAAAAATGAAAGCAATACCTATTCCGAATAATGAAGATTCATTAACCTTAAGAATTTATTTGGAAGAAAACGTTCCGATAACGGATTTTGCAATAGACGGAAATACGGTAGTATCAACGGGAGAAATATTGAGCAAACTTAGTCCGCTGGAAGGACAACCTCAAAACTTAAAAACATTGGGTGAAGCAGTAACTCAAATTGAAGATTTATATGCTCAAAAAGGATATGTACTCGCCCGTGTTGCTGATGTTAAAGATGATCCCGACGGCTGTGTTAACATTAAAATGGAAGAAGGAATAATTAATTCTATTGCATTTGAGGGTAATAAAAAGACAAAAGATTTTGTAATTGAGCGTAATATTTTATCAACTCCGGGCAGTGTGTATAATGAAAATACACTTAAGGCAGATTTAACAAGATTATATGCAACGCAAGCATTTAGGGACGTAAACAGAAAAATAGAAAAAACTCCCGATAATGATAATTTATATGATATAACAATAGTACTGGAAGAACAAAGAACAGGTACAATATCATTAGGCGGCGGCTTGGATACGGCTACAGGTCTGTTTGGTCAGGCGGGATTTGTTGAAAATAACTTTATGGGTAACGGACAAAGAGTCGGAATAAACTTTATGGCAGGTACCGGTGTTATAATGTCTGACAGTTCAACTCTTGACCACGCTAATTTGCAGGCAGAAGTCAGTTTCTTCGAACCGCGTTTAAAAGGAACTGATAATTCACTGTTAGTCAAGGCATTCGGACGTGATTTCGGCAGCTATCAGGTGCCGTTAGCTGTTGAGCAGAGATTTGGCGCTGAGGCTGTTTTATCAAGACCCTTTAAAACATATAAAAATTTAACCGGAGCAATAAAAATAGGCGGTGAACATATAAAAGTAAAAGAGGGTGATTCATATAAAATTGCCTCATTATACCGTCAGCACAACATTCCTATTTCAGAACGTGCAAAACAGTTGCAGGGAGGAACATATTTTTCTATTGGTCCCAGTTTAATATATGACACACGTGATACAGTCTTAAATCCGAGAAGAGGTGTTCTTGCCACTTTACGACTTAATGAAAATATAAACTTTACTGATTTGGATTATACGCATGCAACATTATCGGCAGGTATAAAGAGATATTTCCCTGTTATGAGGAAGTCATCATTCTCCTTAATGGCACGTGCAGCAGGAAAATTGCACGGAGATATGCCTGAAGTTATGGCGTATAGCTTAGGTGGTCCTTATACCGTAAGAGGTTACAGAATGAGTACAATCGGTACAGGAGAAGGCTTTATGATGGGCAGCGCGGAATTAACAACTCCGTTCTTCTTCCTTGATAGAATTGATAAAGCGCAATTCCTTGATAATATTAAATTTTCAATGTTTGTGGATGCAGGTCAATTGTATAGCGGAAGTATTACAAATAAATTATATAACAGGCCGGAATACGGTATTGCAGGCGGTGTCGGAATTAAATTATTTATTCCCGGTGTAGGTCCTTTATCTATTGATTACGGTATACCGTTTACAAATGTCGGAAGCGGTAACAGAAAAGGCGCATTCTCCTTTGGCGTCGGAGATATATTCTAATGCCGTTTATATATAATTGTTACAGCTTGGAAGAAACTGAAAATCTGGCTGAAAAATTTGCAAATGCCGTAAAAGAAACAGGTGCGTTTGTATGTTTATTCGGCGAGGTCGGTGCAGGTAAAACTGCTTTTGTTAAGTTCGTATGTAAATATTTGCAGGTAAAAGAAAAAGTTACCAGTCCAAGTTTCGTAATTTTAAATGAATATAAAAGCGGAGTAATTCCCGTATATCATTTTGATTTGTATCGTTTGGAAAAAGAGGGTGTTTCAACAATATCGAGTGAATTGGAAGAGTATAGTGAGGGGAAACTGCTTACTTTTGTTGAATGGGCAGAATTTTCTGAAAATGTTCTTCCTTTTGACCGAATTGAAATTAATATTAAATATATAGACGAAAATAAACGTATATTTGAGTTTTCTGCGTTCGGTAAAAAAAGTGAAAGTATATTAAAAAGGTTGTAAAATGTTAATTTTGGTTTTTGATACTTGTTTTAATAAGACATATATCGCATTAAAAAAAGATAATGAAATGATATATGCTGATGTTATTGAAAGTGATGATAAAAATTATCACAGTGCATATTTAATACCAAAATTAAGGGATATTTTAAAAAATACTAATATATTAATCAAAGATATTGATGTTATAGGTGTAAATATAGGCCCCGGCAGTTTTACGGGAATTAGAGCAGGACTTACTATCGCAAGAGTACTTGCTCAGCAGTATAATATAAAACTCTGCGCGGTAAATTCATTAAAAATATTGTCCAAATTAAATAAAACGGATAAAAGAACCGTAACAATTCTTGATGCCAGAAAAAATAAAGTATATTTTGCTATATTTAAAGGTGATAATACAATAGTTGAACCCTCTTTAATTTTAAAAGAGGATATTATTAAAAATATAAATAGGGATGATTTTATAATAACGGATAATTCAATTGAGGAATATTTAAATGAATTATCAATTCCGTCATTTATTTATGAAAAATCTGATGAGAATATGGCATGCAATTTAATTGAAATTACTGAAAAAGAAGCTGTAAGTTCGGATTGTAACTGGGCAAAGGTAAAACCGTTATATATTCAGCCTCCATCAATAACACTTCCGAAAAAAATTAATAATGAGGTAAAAAAATAAATGTATAGAATAGAATATACCGGATGTTTGACAAGTATTTTAATATTTTTATTAATACTTTTTCTTGTAAAAGAATTGTGGTGGGTAATTGTCGGCATAGCGTTAATATTAATTATCGGATATTATGCGAATATGATATACCGATTATTTGCCGATAAAAAAGCAGAGTCTGAAAAAAATTACACTCCGCAAATGGGTGAGGTCTATAAAATTTGTCCTTATTGTAATTCAAAGGTAAAAGTAACAGCCATGACATGCCCAAATTGTAATCATGCTTTAAATTAAAAAAAGATATAAAAAAAACGCTTGATTGCTCAAGCGTTTTTTTATGTAAACAGTAATTAACTATTTTACAGCATCTTTGAATTTTTTACCAGCTGAGAAAGCAGGAACTGTTTTGGCAGCAATTTTAATAGCTGCGCCTGTTTGAGGGTTACGACCTGTTCTAGCTTTTCTTTTTCTAGCTTCAAAAGTACCAAAACCAACTAAAGTAACTTTCTTGCCTTTAGCAACTGTTTTTTGTACTGTGTCAATTGTAGCACTTAAAACATCTGCTGCTGCTTTTTGTGAAACTTTTGCTTTTTTAGCAACTTCTTTTACTAATTCTTCTTTGTTCATAAGAACCTCCTCTTGTATTACAAGAAATATTATACTTATATTTCAAGTTTTGGCAATAGTTTTAACAAAAGTTTATATGAAAATCCCTTAAATGATTTAAATTTATAAATTATTCTATAGTAAATACGACTATGGAAGCAGGTTTCATTTTGCCTGTATACTTGGATTTATTAAGCTGTGTGGCGGTATCTTGTTTTATAAAATTAATTTTAGATTTTATTTTTATATTTTTGATATTTACATTAACATTTTCGCTATTAACTAAATTTCTGTTAATAATTACAACTACTGATTTTTTATTAAGCATGCGTTGATATGCAAAAATTTTACTATTATCGGAATTAAGCGGAATGAATTTGCCCGAAGTAATAACATCATTAAATTGTCTTCTCAATTCCATAGCAATTTTTTGTTCATCTATAAGAATATTAGTGTCACTACCCGGTTTGCGTGAGAAATTAAATATATCAATTTGCCCTTGGTGAACGTAATAATATTCGTCATCCGTATATGTTTCAGCTGCTTTTTTATTGGAATAATCATAAATATAGTCATCGGCTTGCAGAAAACCGTCAACGTAATACGGATTTAGAGGCAGTGTTGCATTGAGCCATATAATTATTTTAGAAAAGTTTTCTCCGCCCGTTAACAGAGGACTTACAACGTCATGTGTTTCAAAACTGCCGATTACGGATTTTTTTTCGGGGTATTTTTTTAAAACATTTTGATGTGATAAAACGCTTTCCGTAAGTTTTTCCATTGTATCCCAATTTTTAAGTTCGAAGTAATTTCCGTAATAACCGTCAAACCCTGCTTCCAATAATTTTTTATAATCGGTAAAATAACCTTTTTCTGATGCTGGAGTTGTCCAGCTTTCGGAGGCTTCTGCCAGAAAGAAAAAATTAGGATTTTTTTCGCGTGCAAACTTTATTAATTCTTTCCAGAAAATAAAAGGTTTAATTGTAGCCACATCAGCTCTTATTCCGTCGGCCCCGATAGATATCATATAGCTTACAAAAAATTTGTGAAGTGAAAATATATCCGAATTTAACAGCCTTGGGCTGTTATCAATACTGAACAGTCTTACATCAAACCAATCAGCAGGAACATAAGGAGTTCCGTCCTCATTTTGTACAAATAAATCGGGTCTGTTAATAAATAAGTCATACGCACCGCAGCTGGGCAGATCTACAATTACCTTAATATTTCGTTTATGACATTCATCTATAAAAAATTTAGCTTGTTCTTTCGGAGATAAGTCACTGTTCGGGTCAAGCAGCTGCGGGTTTACAGTCGTAAAATCGGATAAAGCATATAATGAGCCTGCCGTTCCCAGTGCTTTTATTTTCCCGACAGGTGTAATCGGCAGCAAATGAATTGTATTTATTCCGAGTGCTTTTAATTCATCCAGACGTTCAACCGCATTAATAAAAGAACCTGATGTTTCTCCGTTTGAAAACTCTATAATTCCGTTTCCGTTTTTATCATCGGCATTAAATGTTCTTAAGTTAACCGAATATATAACAGCCTCGTTATTTTGAAACATTTCTCTTAATGATTTTGTTGTTTCATCAGCGGAATAAACCATGCCCGAGCAGAGAAAAAATAAAATTAAGGAAATAAATAATTTTTTAACCGCCATAAGCTATCTCCAATAATAAGATTATAGCATGAATAATAATTATGTTTGTCTTATAATTATATGGAATATAGAGGAAAATATGAAAGAAAAACTTGAATTAATATTAAAAGGTGCGGAAGAAGAAATTGAAAAGGCAATAACTCTTCAAGATTTAGATGAAGTAAAATTAAAGTATTTAAGCAGAAAAGGCGAATTAAATTCAATAAAGAAGAATTTAAAAGATTTATCAGTTGAAGATAAAAGAATAATAGGTTCATTGGCAAACAGTGTATATAATCAGCTTGATGAAGCTATTAATAAAAAGAATGATGAATTATATAAAATAGAATTAAATAAAAAGTTAAACGAGGAAAAATTAGATATAACGCTTCCGTCGGATATTACACCGCAGGGGAAGGTTCATCCGTTAACACAGACTATAAATGAAATTACTCAAATATTTCAAGGGCTTGGGTTCTCCGTAATGGCGTCAGAGAACAGTCCTGAAGTAGAAACTGAATATATAAATTTTGATATGTTAAATTTCCCTCCAAATCATCCGGCAAAAGATATGCAGGATACATTTTATACAAAAACTGCGCCGAATGTAATATTAAGAAGCCAAACCTCGGGCGCTCAAATAAGACAGATGCTTTATCAAAGTCCGCCTGTTAGGGTTATTTCCCCGGGGAGAGTATACAGATGTGAATCCGTTAGTGCAAGAAAAAATAATCTTTTTCATCAAATAGAGGGATTATTGGTAGATAAAGATATAACTTTTGCTGATTTAAAAGGAATATTAAACGAATTTGTAAGAATATATTTTGGAGCGTCGCGCCCTACAAGATTTAGGGCAAGTTATTTTCCCTTTACAGAACCGAGCGCGGAAGTTGATGTTCAATGTATAATGTGCGGCGGCAAAGGCTGCAGAACATGCTCGGGTACCGGTTGGCTTGAAGTTCTTGGCGCCGGCATGGTGCATGCCAACGTATTAAGAAATGTAGGTATTGATCCTGAAATATATTCGGGGTTCGCTTTCGGCATGGGTGTTGAAAGACTTACAATGCTTAAATATGCAATAAATGATATTCGTTTATTCTTTAATAATGACGTAAGATTTTTAAATCAATTCTAAGGCGGTTAAATATGAAAGATACTGTAAAATTTGACCCCGGAATGGGTGAATATGTTGTCAATTTTAATGAATATGTAAATAATGTATATTCTAAAATGATGTCGTTAAGGACAATACACCAAAAACGCGCAGGTTTTAAAATATATGTTAATAAAATATATGCCTATATGAAGAATAATATATCATTTTATATGGGATGTCTGTTTTGGGCATATTATTTATCAAAAGAGTTTAAGGATAATCCTAAAAAAATAGAAGGTAATCCTTTTAGTGAAATGACGGAGAAAGAAGCTGAAGAATATGATTATTTAATACAAATTAACTTTATGGAAAACTATTTTGAAAACTTTGAACGCGACAGTCTTTATTACACGGGGAAAAAAATTGAAATTCCCGCGCAGTGGAAAAATATTTTAAATCAATACAGTGAATTATTAACCTTAAACAAAGGGTTTATAGGAACAAAAACAACATCAGATATTGTTCTGCCTGAAATGTTAAAAAATATGAAAATTGATATAAATATTGAGGATTTAATAAATAAAGCAATATCAAATAAGTCCTTAGACTCTTTGACAGACGTGGTTATTTTAGGTTAAAAGTATTGATATACTTTCGTTTTTCGTATATTCTATAATTGTATATTAACAAAAGTGGAATATGGAAGATAATATTAACTTACCTTTTGATAAACTGGTTTCGGATTGTGAAGTTATAGACACTCAAAATCCTAAAGATTCAATTGCAAAAATATCTGCATTAAGTAAAGATTATCCGAGTGAACATTTAGTGTTAATATATAATTATTTTTTTGAACAATCCAATTCTTATGAAATTTTGATGTATTTACTGCAAAGAATAGATAAATTCAAAGATAAATCAAGCCGTGCTATTTTAATTGATTCATTAATAATGAAAGATAAATTGTCGCAAAGAATAAGCGACAGTGATAATTTAACAAGAATAAGAGTAAATATAACAAAAGTGCTTGCAAATACAAAAGATTCACAGGCAGTTTACCCGCTTTTGTACTGTTTAAACAGTAAAGATGAAAATTATAAAGTAAAATTATCATGCGCGGAGGCATTAGGTAAAATAGGTGATAAATATGCAGTATTACCGTTAATGAATATTGTTGAAGATGAGTCTGAATCTTCCGTGTATGTAAAAGAGTCTGCAGTATCCGCACTCGGTATGATTGGTGACTCAAAAGCAGTAGATTCTCTTGTTTCAATATTGGAAAGCAAAAAAGGTTTTCTTGATAAATTTACTTTTTTAAAAGAACGTGCGCTTGAAGCATTAAATAAACTTAGTTTTAAAGGTGAAAGAGTCTTTAATGCACTTGTAAAATCGTTAAGAGATGAGTCGCCTCAAGTAAGAATAAATGCAATAGAAGTACTAATGAATTCAGAAGATTCAAGAGCAAATGACTTAATAAGAGAAATGCTTAAAGATACAAACAGTGATGTTGTTCAAAATGCTGTTATTGCTTTGTATAATCTGGAGGGTGATGAGGTTTTAAATGAAATTTTAAATGATGAAAATCAAACAGATACAGCAAAAACAGAAGCCTTAAAATTAATGGATGATTTAAGAGAAGAAGAGGAAGAAGAAAATAAGGCGGAGTCTGATGAGTAATAAATCGATTGTACTGTTGTCGGGCGGATTGGATTCTGTTGTAAGTTTGGCATCGGCAGCGGATATGAATTATAATCCGAACCTTGCTTTAACATTTGATTACGGACAAAAATCTTTTGAACAAGAATATAAATCGTCAAAGTTGCTGGCTGATTATTACAAACTTGAGCATAAAGCAATAAAACTTGATTGGCTGAAAGAAATATCAAACTCTGCGCTTACAAACGGGACGGATATACCTGTTGTTGAAGAAAATCAACTAGATGACAAAGAAAAATCGGATAAAAGCGCTCAAGCAGTATGGGTAGCAAACAGAAACGGACTTTTTGTCAATATAGCCGCTTCAATAGCTGAGGCTAAGGGATATTCACATATAATAATCGGAGCTAACAGAGAAGAGGGAGCTACTTTTAAAGATAATACAAAAGAATTTATTGATTTTGAAAACAGGGCTTTGGAATACTCTACAAACTCTTGCGTGCAAGTCATTGCCCCGATGATTGATAAAAATAAAGAAGAAATTGTTAAAATCGGAATAAAACTTAATGTTCCTTTTAAATATTTGTACAGTTGTTATAATAACGGAGAAAAACACTGCGGAGTATGTGAATCTTGCTTAAGACTTAAAAGAGCATTAAAATTAAATAACAGAAATGATATAATTGAGGAGTTATTTTAATAAGAATTATGCAGACTTTATTTATAAATGAAGAAATTAAATATACCGGTGAACAGCTTTCTCCCCATTGGATATATAGAAATTATAATATAATGGGAAATGCAATAATTGCATTTATCGGAGAATGTGAGGTTAATCTTAATCATATGGTTGATATAGAAGATGTGATTAACAATGAACCTATATACAGTAAAAAAATGCTTAATATAATTGAAGAAAATTTTAATTCAACACTTGTTGAAACTGTTTATAAACAAAGACTTCTGGTGACTATAACCAAAGAGCTGATTGAAAAAAATAATAATAAAATTAATATTAAAAGAAGCGGAGATGATTTATATATAGGGGATAAAAAACTCTCTGTATCTATTGCAACAAAATCAATAACATCAACTTTAATACATTTCGGATTGAATATAGATGCCTCAGGCGCTCCTGTTAATGCCGCAGAGTTGACAAAAGATGCAGGTATAATTGATATTAAAAAATTTGCACTTGAACTGATTAATAAATATAAAGAAGAAACAGAAGATATAAGTCTTTCTGCCTGTAAAGTCAGGGGAGTTTTTAATGAGTAATGAAGTAAAATTAAAACGTAAAAAAAAGAAAAAAGGAATTATGGGATACATATACCTTTTTATATTCGTTTTTGTTTGTGCATTATTCGGAATGACATATTTTATAAATTCATATTCTCCCGATATAGATGTGGAAATTGGTAATAAATCGGAATTAACATTAAATGACGATGATATAGGAATGGAAGTAAAAACAATTGATGAACGATTGAAATGGATACAACAAGAAGATGAATTGCCATCAGTTGCAATAAGAGAAAATAAAAATTCATCTGATACAAATAAAGATAATATTGCAGATGCACCTAAGATGGAAATAGAAAAAGTTAAAGAAATAATACCTATGCCAAAAAAGCCTGAGCAGGAAGAAAATATGCAGGTACTAAAAAAAGATTTAAATGTGGTAAACAGCAAATCTACACGTACAGTAATTCCTGCCCCTTTACCTGCATTAATAAAAGTTTATATCGGTTCATATTCATCTTTAGAAGAAGCAATGGCAATGCAGCAAAAAATCAGCAGTGATTCAAAAGAGGCAATGCCTTTTATAAAATCAGTAAACGGAAAATATATTGTACAGCTGGGTTCATTTTCAAAACAAGAAACAGCAGACGCGTTTATAGCTAAAATGAAAGCAAAAGGGTATAATCCTAAAATTCTGCAACAATAATATAAAAGGAGTGATGAAAATCACTCCTTTTATTTATTGGTTAGTTACTTGTTTTCCGTTTTATTAGTTACCTACGCCTGAATATTTTGGTGTTGCTTGTTCTATTGCCCTACCTTCAGCATCTTCAACTGCCTGCATTTCATTTTGTACTGCTGTTAATTGTGTTTCGATTTTCTTTTTTTCCATTTCTAAACGTTGTTGTTCTGCTTCTACTTTCTTGCATTCTTGCTGAGCGTATATTTCACCTACGGAAGTATCAAGCAGATTTGCCATGGCTGCTAAATATGCTTCACTTTGGTCTGTTTCATAAGCCATATTTCCAATTTCAGATACGGTTGTTCCCATACCGCCATCTTCATCTGCCATTTCTTTAAATGCGTCAGAACCTTCTAAGAATGTCATATAATTATAAAAGTTTTGAGGATCATCAGCTAATTCTTCAATGGTAACTTTTCCGTCAGTAATATTTGCAGAAAATGTTAACATACTCTGTTCTGCCCTCATAATACTATCCATTTTTTGCTGCAAAATAAATTCCATATTGTGCAAAAATAATTTGCGGTTTGCAAATAATGCGTACCCCATAACCAACCTACCGTTTCTAAATTTATTTTATAACTAACCCACATTTATATAAAAAATTTTTTTATTTCCAAATTGCTCAAAGATTACTAATTCCATAAAATTTGGCAAAAAATTGTCTTAAACTAAGTTGGTGAGTGCAATACGCCATTTTTGCTTATAATTTTTTAAATAAAAATTATATTTTAAGTCTATTATCAATATCTAATATTTATATATTAAATATATAAAATATTTTTTTTGTAAATTTACAATTTGTTACAATTAAATATTTTCTGATTTAAGTTTATAAAGATAATATCCGATAATACCAAGAATAATATTGGGGAAATTAGCTGCCAGTATAGGTATTAGCGTTTGATTGTACCCTAATGACATAGAAAAAGCTCTTATAATATAGTAACAAAAAATTATTGCAATACTGAATAAAAAGCCTCTGTTATGTCTGACTCTGGGAGGAGTAATTGCCAGCGGGATTCCAATTAAGACAAATACAAAAGTTGTGAGAGGCAAAGCAATTTTTTCCCAAAAACACATTCTGTATTTAGCAATTGTAGCGGAAGGTAAATTTTTGTAATTAGACATTAAGTAAGGTAATAATTGAATAAAATTAAAATCCGAACCGTCATTTTTCTTTTCAAGCTGAGATTGAATATCACTGCCAAAGTCAACTATTGTTTTTTCAATCCAAGAAGTATTAAGAGCTTTACCTGTTCTTGATATGGTATAAACGGAAGCGTTATCGAATTGCCATCCCTCAATTACGGATGTTCCGGTCTTTGCTTGTAATATTTGTATTTTATCGGAATCTGAAACATCTAATATTGAAACGTTAGTAAAATGTTTATCCTCGCATTTTTCAACATAGAAAAGTCTTTTAAGATAATTTCCGTTTTTTAATTCTTTCATGGAAAAGTTTCTTTTACCTTCGGGAATGTTGCGCTGAACAAGTGCATACAGTGCAAGAGTTTTAGATTGTGAAGCAGTTATCGGAACTATTGTTTCATTAATAACAAATGTTAAAATTGCCATAATTGTTGCAAATAAAAAAATCGGTTTAGCTATACGTTTTATTCCTATTCCGCAGGCTTTCATTACTGTTATTTCAGATTGAAGGCATAATTTATTTACTGTCATAACGGTTGAAAACAAAACGCTCATAGGAATTGTCATAACAATTACCGACGGCAGATTTAAAATAATTATCATAAAAGCTATTTTGACGGGCATTCCGTAAGCTGATATTTGTTTTATCAAAGAAATAAATGTATCAGAAGCAAATATTATTGATGTAAAAACGACGACACCAAGAACAAATACTTCAAAAATTTGTTTTAATATATATTTATCTAATTTTGTGAAATTTTTTAAATAATCCATAAGTTAATTTTAAAACAAAAAACAGGTTTTTCCAATTAAAGTTTCTCCCAATCGGTGGCAAATTTATCAAGAGACTGTTTAATGTGTGCATTTTTAATTAATATTTCTTGAATACAGTTAGCGCTTAAAGTATTAAGTTCTTTTTTATTTTTTACGGGCGGTAATGGCGGCTGAAGATTGTATAGCTGGTTTGCACTTGTAATTCTTGCCTTAGAGGCAAGGTCATTTTCTGTTGCCATTTTAAAATAATCATCCGTAAGCGCTTCTTTATTTACGGGCAAAATGGGTGTCATTTTGGCAAATTCAAGTTGATTTGTTTTATTTGTAAAGTAAAGTGCAAAATCCAAAGCAATTTGCGGATGTTTTGATTTTAATGGAATGATAAAATTCATTAATGAATAGTCATAAAATCCTGTATCTCCGGTTAATTGCGGGATTACCTTTGTGTTTTTACAGACTTCTGGGGCATTTTCTTTAATCATATTAATAAAATTTGCACCTGTTACAAGGTATTCAAGTTGTCCCGACATATATTTTTCAAGTGCGTCGCGGTGAGTCTGGGTTATACTTTCTTTAGGTACAAGGTTATCGTCATAAAGTCTTTTAAATTCAGAAAATAATCGCACGCTTTTTTCGCTGTTTATTGTTTCAGGTGAATTTATATTATATTTATTTAATATTTTGAGCAGTGTATCATTTTCCGCAAAATTAATCATTGTTAAATAAGCTCCATTCGGCGCCGATAATTTAAATAATTCATCATAAGTTTTAGGTCCATAATTTGTTAAAGCGGAATTATACAAAGTCACTGCAGAAGTTGCATAAAAAGGTATTCCGAAATATTTGTCGTCATATTTTAGCATTTCCGTTAAAGAGGGTAAAAATTGGCTTAATTTCTCTTTATCAAACGTATATAAAGCATTTTTTTGAGCCAGAAGAAGCGAGAAATCAGGAGTTAAATTAACAAGGTCCGGCGGATTATCGGTTAGAATTGAAGCTAAGGTCCTTTTTTCTCCCTCGCTATATGGAACATCTATCCATTTTATTTTTACATTTTTATGTGATGTTTCGTATTCATTTATTATATTATTTATATATTTGTCAAAAGTACCTAATTGAAGTGTCCAGAAGGTGATTGTTACATTTTGGGCATTTTGGTTATTTGAAGACATTGAAAAGAAAATAATAATAATTATTATAAGTACGGTTAAAATTATTTGAGTAATGCGCTTCATTAATACAACTCCGATTAGATCATTATTTATTATAATATAAATTATCGGTTAATGTATTTATTTAATTCCGTAGTAAAATAAAATTAAAAGAGGTAAAGGAGATAAATCATGATTAGTGAAAAATTAGAAAAAGCAATCAACGACCAGATTAATGCGGAATTTTATTCGGAGTATTTTTATCTTTCGATGTATGCATATTTTGAAAGAATGAATTTACAAGGATTTAAAAATTGGATGAATGTTCAAATGCAGGAAGAACATGCACATGCAATGGGTTTATTTGAATACCTGCAAGAACGCGGCGGAAAAGTAGTGCTTGAAGCTATTGAAAAACCCAAAACAGATTGGTCAAGCCCTCGTGAAGTTTTTGAAGATGTATTAAAACATGAACAGTTAGTTACTTCAAAAATTAATGCATTATTAGATGTAGCAGAAGAAGTTCATGACCGCGCAGCTGTATCATTTTTGGATTGGTACTTAAAAGAACAGGTAGAAGAAGAAGCAAATGTTGGCAACGTATTAAAGACATTAAACCTTGTATGTGATGACAGACAATGTTTATTTATGCTTGATAAAGAGCTTGCTTCAAGAACATTTACGGCACCTGCAATCGGTTAATTTTATTATTATGAGAGAGGTTTTAAACCTCTCTCTTTTTAAAAAGGAAATTATATGAATAATAATGTGTTTAGAAATTTATCTTACGGGGTTTATATTGTAGGCTGCTGTGTTGACGGAAAATATACAGGCTGCACCGTAAACAGTATTATGCAAATTACATCATCTCCTGCAACGATTGCCCTAAGCGTAAATCATGGTAATTATACGCACGAGTGTTTGGAAAAAACAAAAGAATTTTCTGTTTCTATATTGTCAGAGCATTCCAATCCTTTAGCTATCGGTACATTCGGGTTTAGAAGCGGACGTGATTGTGAGAAATTTGAGATAATCCCTTATGAATTAAAAAACAATCTTCCGGTAGTTAAAGACGCTTGCGCGTATTTAATATGCAAAATTACGGGACAGGTTGAAACCTCAACACATACTCTTTTTATAGCTGATGTTATAGACGGAGATATTTTAAGCACTCATCAACCGATGACGTATACATATTACCATAATGTAATAAAAGGAAAAAGTCCAAAAACTGCACCTACTTATATTGAAGAATAATATTAAGATTCCATAAGAAAATAGTTTATATGGGCAATTTATTCTTTTCATATATTTTATGCAATTATTAAAATCAAGGTAATTAGTGTAAAAAGAAAGGAAGTATATATGCCAATAGGCGCTTATGGAACTCTGCCACACATTTTAACAAACAAAAAATTAGACAGTAAAAAAGCAACTTTAGTTGATTGTTTTAAAGAAAGTTTAAAAGGTGCAGGAAAAACATATTTGGCAGCAGGTGCAACAGTAGGAGCAGGGGCAGGTGTTGCTGTCGCTGTTAAAAAGTTTTTACCGAATTTAGTAAACAATGCAAAAACAAAACTATCCAATATCTTGGGATGTATTAATATTTCTGATGTTGAAGGAAATGTTTCCAATTTAAAAGAAGTATTAAAGAGTTCCGATATAGTTAAAAATTTAAGAGCACTGCCTACTGCTGCAAAGGGTGCATTGGCTTCAATAATTATACTTCCATTGGTTGGTTTATATATGTATGGAAAAAACAAAGGAAATTTAGCAGCTGTTGAAGCTAAAAATGAATTTAAATAACAAAGTTTATAAAAAAAGACCTCTCAATTGAGAGGCTTTTTTTGTCTTTTTTATGCGTTTAATTTTATATATTCTGCATTTTTTACGCCGTCTATTTGATTAATTATATTCATTACGGAACTGTTAACATCTTTATCAATTGTAATAATCATTATTGATACGTTATCTTTTTGATTTGATTTTTGAGCAACCTGCATTCTGTTAATGTTTATATTGTTTTCACCTATAACAGCTGCAACTTTAGCGACCATGGATGGTTTATTTTCGTGCGGAACTATTAACATGTGTTCTTCCGCTTCAATACTCATATTGTAATCGTTAATTCTTACAATCCTTGGCATATTCTTTGCAACTAAAGCTCCCGTTACAGTATTTTCTTCGGTATCAGTTGTAAGAGTTACAGATATTGAGCCTATAAATGTGCAATCTTTTTGAGATTTTGAAGTAATAATATTTATTCCTCTGTTTTTTGCAATAATCGGGGCATTAACAAAGTTAACGCCCTCAAGAGTAGATGAAAAAATACCCTTTTGAACGGCAACTTCCAGCGGTGATACGTTTAATTCCGCAAGATTTCCGTTAACTGTTATGTTGATGTTTTTTAAATTCCCTTTAGATAATTGTCTAACCAGTTCACCTAAATTTTCTGCAAGCTGCATATATTCTTTAACAGGTTCTAATATTGCAGATTTTAATGCCGGAATATTTATTGCGGCTTTTGCGCTGCCTCCTGTTAATACATCTCTTATTTGTTCCGCTACATCTATTGCGACATTGTATTGAGCTTCTGCCGTGCTTGCTCCCAAATGAGGAGTCATTATAACATTACAATCACAGTTGTATAAAGGTGAAGCGGTAATATCAGGCTCAGTTTCAAATACATCAATAGCCGCAGCACTTACCTGCCCCGACAGCAGTGCGTCTTTTAATGCTGCCTCGTCAATTATTCCGCCTCTTGCACAGTTTATAATTCTTACGCCTTTTTTCATTCTGTTTAATGTGTTTTTATTTATAAGCGCTGTTGTTTCTTTTGTTTTAGGCGTATGTATAGTAATATAATCGCATTGAGCCCAGAATTCATCAAGGCTTGTTATATATTTTGCTCCGATTTTTTCAACGGCTTCTTTAGTTGTGTAGGGGTCTGAAACAATAACTTTCATTCCCATTGCAATAGCTGCGTTAGCTACGTGCTGACCGATTTTTCCAAAGCCTATAATGCCTAATGTCTTACCGAAAACTTCAACACCCGTAAATTTAGAACGCTCCCATTTGCCCTCTTTTGTTGACATAACGGCGGCAGGTATATTCCTTGACATTGCAAGCATCATTGCTAAAGTGTGTTCAGCTGCGGCATTTGTATTTCCGTCGGGTGAATTTACAACTATTATTCCGTTTTGTGTAGCTGATTCTATATCAACATTATCTACCCCAACACCTGCTCTGCCTACTATTTTTAAATTTTTACCGGCTTCAAGTATCTTTTTGGTTACTTTTGTTTGGCTTCTAATCATTAAAGCGTCATAATCTTGTATTTTTTGAGCAAGTTCATCTTCACTCATTGTTGGCAGAAAATCTACTTCGGCAATGCCGTCTAATATCTTTCCTGCTGCTTCATTTATTTTATCAGTTATTAATACTTTCATTTTAACCTCTGTTTAGTTCTTTTATAAGTGCCGCAACTCCTGCACCTAATTCAAATTTGTGTCCGAGTTTATGCATTGTTGCTTCTAATGAGCCTATTGCAGTTATAGCGTCACGCTCTGATACAAAACCTAATGTTCCCATTCTGAAGATTTTATCTTTTAGCGCATTTTGCCCGTTTGCAACAACTATATCATAATCATTTTTTAATACTTTTCTTATCTCGGGAACACTTATGCCGTCGGGCGGAAGTATTGCCGTTATTGATGTTGACGCAATAGAATCATCTTCTACAAAAAGTTTTAATCCGATTGCTCTTATTGCACTTCTCAGTGCCTTAGCAATTTTTGTATGGCGTTTAATGATATTTTCAAGTCCCTCTTCTTTCATCATTTCTAACGCAACTTTTAATCCGCAAATTAAACTTACATTAGGTGTAAATGCCGTTGAGTTTTCCAATACGGATTTCCTGTTTGTTGTCCAGTTAAAATAAAAATCGGGACGCTTGCACTGTTTATGTACTTCCCATGCTCTTTCATTTGCTACAAGAAATGAAAGCCCCGGCGGTATCATAAATCCTTTTTGAGAGCCCGATATTAATACATCAATACCCCATTCATCAGGTTTGCATTCCATTGCACCTAAAGATGTTACACCGTCTACAACGGAAAGAGCTCCGTGTTCTCTTATTATTTTTACAAGAGTTTTTACATCATTAGTTACTCCTGTTGATGTTTCATTTTGAGTAAGTGTTACTATTTTTATTTTCTTTTCGTTATCCTGATTAAGTTTAGCTCTTAAGTCTTCGGGATTTATAGCTTGACCTGCTTCAACTTCAATTTTATCCACATCAGCACCGAGCGCTGCAGCTATCTTCGCCCAACGTGAACCAAAATTCCCTATGACTAAGGAAAGCACCTTATCGCCCTCATTTATTAAATTTGAAAGAGCTGCATCCATTGCGCCGGTTCCGCTTGCCGTATATACTATAACATCATTTTTGGTTTGAAATACATATTTTAAGTCTTGATAAACAGCCTCAAGAATTTTGGAAAATTCGCTGCTTCTATGCCCCATAGGATGTTTTGCTGTTTCTAAAAGTACTCTTTCCGGAACAGGTGTGGGGCCCGGTATCATTAAAAATGTTTTATCTTTCATCTGTTCAACTCTCCCTTTTCTTATTTATTGTTACACAAATCAGTTGTTAAATTAAGTATATGTTAAATTTGTTAATAATTGTTTGGTATAAGTAAATTTTGCCTATCTAATTGTTTTTATATATATAAGGTAAATTATGTAAGTAAGGCGAAATATGGCAAACGGTGTTTCATGTGCATTTTTTGCGGCTAAAAACATTGTTAACGGTACAAAAGAAAAGAATATTTTTAAAGAAGGTATCGGAATAGCGCAGACTATAAGAACGGCCGATGCTGCTTTTATGGCTGCAACTAATACGGCGAATGCTGCAAATAAGGCGGTTGCGGAAGCAGCAATTTCATCAGTAGAAGGTGCTGCCGCTGTTGCAAAAGTTTCTCCAATTGCAAATCTTCTAAGCAAGGGTGCTGCCATTGCTAAAAAATTGCTTTATCCTTTAATTTGTTTGTCGGCCGCTTATAATACGTTCAAATCCAAAGATAAGGTTAAAACAGGTGTATCTCAATCTTCGGCTATCGGTACTATGTATATGTTTGAAAAATTAACAGAAAAAAATATTATTAAAAATATTGAGCAAAAATATGCTCCTACATTTAAAAATAATAAAAAAGCTGCTGTTTTATGGTACATTGCGCGCGGTTTAATATTTGCAACTACATCTATGACCGGTTATACTTTAGGTTCAAAAGCAGGTGAAATATCTGTAGATGCAATTCGCACTATATTCGGTATTAAAAAAGGTGATAGTTTTAATTCATCAACTAAATCAGATGAATCCAATGTTTTTGATGAAATAGAATTACAGTAATATGGCAAGAATCATTAAAAGAATACCACCAAGCTGAGTTGCAGCCGCAAGATTTTGCATTTTTCTGTTGTTTTCATATTTATAACTGTTTTTCTTTGCGTCATAAGCTACCATTATTCTTTGTAGTCTGGTTATATCTGTATCTGTGGCAAATGAGCGCTTGAATAATTTCTGTTCAAGTCGGTTTAGTCTGTTTGCCGTATTATCGGTTGAATATTCATTATTTAATAAATCTTGTTCAAGTACTGCCAGTTGGAAAGGAATTGAACTGTCATTGACCGGCTCAAGTCCGCTTGTTCTGTAATAATTATCCATATCTTCACTGTTAAAGTTTGTATTTCCAAACGGTTCACGTTTTTGTGAATTTTTCGGACGAATAACAGCCGAGAGTTTATCTACTCTCTCATTTAATGCTTCATCGCTTGTTTTGTTAAATACTTGCTGTTCCAATCTGTTTAAACGTGCATATATATTTTCATTTTTATATGTTGTTTTAAAAAGTTCCTGTTCCATTTTATCAACCATCGGATATTCAACGGTGGCATCTTCTTTTACTGTTAATAAATCTTTTTCGCGTGCTTTTTTTTCTTCCTGCTGAGCTTTTATTAATTGTTTTTGTTTTATTTCCGTTTCCTGTTGAATTTTTTCTTGTTCTGATACATAGCCAATATCATTTTGTATAGTTTCTAAGCGTCTTGTCGTATTTCCGCTTTTTTTAGCTCCGTACAAATATTCTTCAATGCGTTCAATTCTTTTTGATTCGTTTTCATTAGGATAATCATACCCGAATATACTTGTTTCAATAGCGCTTATATTTGAATTAGCACTTTGATGTGCCGCAGTGTATCCTGCTGTTTGTATTATTAATATTAAAAATATTGTTACTATCACTCGTTTCATAATTTTTTCTCTACATTGAGAATATATACCAGATTTTGTTGTTAAATGACATTATCCAATAAATTGCAAAAATTTGCGCAATAAATGGTAAAAACATCAGCATAAATGACCTTGCTAAAGTTATTTTATATACGGCTCTAAGGGCAAAGACATATAAAATTATTATCCATAAGTATAACAAAAATTCAATTGATACTGCAAAAAAATAACCAATTTGTCCTATTGTTTTTACAAGCTCTAAAGGAGCAAAAAAGATATATGGAATACCTGCAAATGCCGTGTAGAAAAGAATTTGTTTTAGGTTCCCTCCTTTATCAAAAATTTTTGCCGTATATTCAAAAAATAATCCTGTTAAAAACCACATTAACAGCGTTATTAAAGCGGCAAACGGTATTGTAAAAAATAATATAAATGATATTTCACCTGAAAATACGGTTGTTATAATTGACGTAAATACAGATATAAATACAACCGTACCTACTGCTAACCTTGTCGAAACGGTTATATTTTCACTGCTAAAAAATTCTTTAGGAGAAAATATAACATTATATATATTTTCAAAAAAGTTATTTACCGTTATTCCCATAAATACAAAGGCCTTTTACTTAATATCATACTTAACGGCATAAAATCAGTCAATTTTATGTTACTTTTGGCTCCATATTCGCTTACATCATTGAATAAATCTCCAAGTGTCGTTTTTCTGTTATAATTAACTAATTTTGCTTTTAATTTATTATTAAATTTTTGTTGAGCCATAGGTTCAATTACTGCTTTTGCAGTATCCATATCACCGATTATGTCAACAAAACCGAGCGCTTTTGCTTTTTTACCCGTAAATACTCTTCCGTCGGCGTAATTTTTTAAATTATTTATTGTAAGTTTACTTATTTCAACCTGATAATTGTCTTTTCTGTCTATTCTTCCCCGTTTTATTGCCGTTAGAAACTGATAATAGGAATCATTAATTATATCCTGCATCATGTCACGTTCTTCTTGAGTCATTTCACGCATGCCCGAACCTATATCTTTAAATTTACCGCTTTTTATTACAACCGGATTAATAGCAAGTTTTTGCTGCAACAGGTTATGGTAATCCATAAAAGACATAATTACGCCGATACTTCCCGTTAAAGAGCCCTCTTGAGCAATTATTCTGTCTGCGGCACAGGCGATATAATATCCGCCGCTTGCTGCTACATCATCTATCGAAACAACAACAGGTTTATTTTCTCTGAGTTTCATTATTTGATTATATATATTTTGTGACATTCCGACAGTTCCGCCGGGAGAATTTATCTTTATTATTATTCCTTTAATATCTTTATCTGTTTGAGCGCTGATAAGTGATTTTAATAAATTTGGTGCACTCTTTTCGTTAGAAAATAAACTGCCATCGGATTCTGATGTAATAGCCCCCTCAAGCTCAATTACACCAATTCTGTTAGCATTTGTTAAAATATTATCCTTTTCAAAATATGCATCGTATTTATCGGTTTTTATAAAGCCTGCTATTAAGCATAAAATACATATTACAATGATTATTTTTGATACTAAAGATGCTTTCATTATTTAGTTTTCTCCGATATTTCTTTTATTGCTTTATCAAGTATGTCAATCATTACATTTTTATAATGAAGAGCTTGTTTTTTCTTTTTTGCCTCAAATCTTAAAGTAAAAACAGGTTCAGTATTACTTTGTCTAATAAGCGCAAAACCGTCGGGAAATATTATTCTTAGCCCGTCAAGTTTTACTATATCAGTTATTTCACTTTCAAAAATATTTTTATCTTTTTTTATTTCCGCTTCTACTTTTTTTAATACGTCTTTTTTATATTCATTTTTGCAGGAGTATCTGACTTCATCCAGAGTGCATACTTTATCAAACGGAGTTAAAAGCTGTGATAATTTAAAATCTTTGTTTATTTTTTTATTTTTAGCAACGATTTCAATAATTCTGCAGCCTGCATAAATAGCGTCGTCAAATCCGTAGTATCTGTCTTTAAAAAACATGTGCCCCGACATTTCTCCCGCCAAAATTGCATTAACTTCTTTCATTTTAGACTTAATATATCCGTGACCGGTCTTAGCCATGACGGCTATTCCGCCTTGCGCATTTATTTCGTCGAAAAGAACTTGAGAACATTTAACTTCCGAAACTATAACGGGTTTTTCACCGCGAATAACAAGATTTTTAATAATATCTTGAGCATATATATATAATAATTTATCTCCTGTAAGAGAATTCCAGTCGGAGTCAATAACCCCGAGCCTGTCAGAATCTCCGTCAAAGGCAATACCTAAATCGGCATTAGTTTCTTTAACTTTCTTTTTTATATCATCCAAAGTGCTTAAATCACTCGGATTTGGGTGATGATTAGGAAAATCTCCGTCAGGTTCCGAGTACAATTCAATAACCTCACATCCTAAATCACTGTATAGCTTAGGTGCAACAACTCCTGCCGTACCGTTAGCACTGTCAATAACTACTTTTATTCCCTCTCCGACTCTTGCAAATTTTGATACCATTGAATCTATATACTGCGGAATAATATTATATAACCTGCTTTCTCCGTGTTTAACAGATGTAATATCATTAGACATTTGTTCAAGGGTAAGTTCTTTAACTTTTTTTATCTCGTTTTCATCCAGTGAAACTTTATTATATGTTAATTTTAGCCCATTATATTCCGGCGGGTTATGGCTTGCTGTAACAATTAAAGCTCCGTTTATTTGGATATTTTTACTTATATTCTCAGGGTAGGAAGTAAATTCGGAATAATATCCCAAAGGTGTTGGAACTAAATCCAGATTTATAACATTTGCACCCACGTGAACAATTCCTTTTGCTAAGACTTTTGCGAGCGGATCTGAATGCTTGCGTGCGTCTTTTGCTATTGTAATCCATATATCACAAGGATTTAATCCTGATTTTTCTTCAATATATTTAACAAATCCTTTACCTGTATAGTAAAAAAGTTCTTCAGTAATATCTTCACCGTATATTCCGCGAATATCGTTTTTACCGAATGCTTCCAAATTTAATGTATTAGTCATTTCCGTTGCCAAGCTCCGAATTTTTATAGTATATTTGTTAAGTATTACTTTTACTTTTTATTATAAGCTAAACTTGTTATGAAAAATAGATTTTTACAAAAAAATTTACTTGCGCTTTTTTTACTGCCCTCAATAGCAGGATGTATAATATTTATTTTTCTGCCCTCAATCGGGTCTTTAATGTTAAGTTTATGTGATTGGAACTTAATTAATAAAATAAAATTTATAGGAATTGATAATTATATAAGTTTATTGACTTCGGATGAGTTTAAGCTGATATTTAAAAATACGATAATTTATGCAGTTTCCGTGACATTATTTGCTGCAATAATCCCTTTGGTATTAGCTTCAATTTTAAATTCTAAAATCAGATGTAAAGAATTATATAAAACGGCGTATTTTCTGCCTTTTATTACTCCGATGATAGTTATTGCAATGGTGTGGCAGTGGATTTTCGATCCGAATATAGGAATAGTAAATACATTATTAAAAATGAATGTTCAATGGCTTTATAATACGCAAACCGCCATGCCTGTTTTAATAATAATTTCAGTGTGGAAATTAATCGGATACAATATGGTAATATATTTATCGGGGTTTTCAGGAATAAGTTCGCAGGTATATGAGGCGTCGAAAATAGACGGAGCTTCGCCAATAAAGACATTTTTTCATATAACACTGCCGATGTTGAGTCCTACAATATTTTTTGTGTTAATAATAACAACAATAAGTTCATTTCAAATATTTGATTTAATATATTTGATGACGCAGGGCGGACCTGAAAATTCAACAAATGTAATTGTATATTGGATATACAAAAGTGCTTTTGAAACGTTTGAAATAGGAAAATCCTCAGCGGGAGCATATATTTTATTTATATTTATACTAATTTTGACAATGATACAATGGAAGTTGAGAACGAAATGGGTGTTAAATGAACACTATTAAGCCAAGACAGAAAGCAGCTGCTTTTTAGGATTAGGAGTTCCGTTATATGTATTATCAATAACAGTTTTAATTCTCTGAGCTTCTTTATTAACTTTAGGATTAAAGAGTTTTGATATTTTATCAAAAATTGATTTATCTTCAGTTATATAAATATATGCTTTTTCGTATTCCGGATAAGGAACAGCAGTATGTTTAAAACTTTGTTTAGAATATGTAATATTGTTAATCGGATTTATTTTCATTTTTACCTCGCTCTAAAAGTGTTTTAATTACACTTTATTTTATATACTTATTATGAATTAGAAAAAATATTTTGTCAATACTTTAATTTTCATATTTCTTAATAATTAAAAAATGTGATTATGATTGAAGATTGACATTAAGTGTATTATAGGCACTTAATAAACAAAAAAATATTAGCCAATGGCATTATTTTTTTTTGCCCAAGTGGTGAATTGTATAACAACCATTTATTTCGTTATATATAAGTATCTTTTTCATACTTCCAACTATTCTTAATTCCAGACAGTAGGGCAATATTGCCCTCTTTTTTTGCGAAATTTCCGTAAAACGAAGAGAGCGGAGCGAGCGAGTTTGATTAAGTAAGGGCAAGCCGAACGACAAGCGATAGCGAAGTGAAGCACTTGCCCGAGAGAAAGGAAATTTTAAGAAGCGAATTTCGCGTAGGCTGAAAGCCGAAGAACGTAAGAACCGAAGTGACGACAACGAAGTGAAGGAACGGCAGGTTCAAAGTGAGCGAAATTTAAGAAGCGAAATTTCCGTAAAACGAAGAGAGCGAAGCGAGCGAGTTTGATTAAGTGAGGGCAAGCTGAACGACAAGCGGTAGCGAAGTGAAGCACTTGCCCGAGAGAAAGGAATTTTTAAGAAGCGGATTTCGCGTAGGCTAAAAGCCGAAGAACTTTTCTTAATTGTATTTATTCTGAACTTTCGTTAAATCACTTGTATCACAGTAATATAGAAATGCCTCTACACACTTTGTTATGGTTTCATTTAATATTTTAAATTCTTCGTCATTAAAATTTTGCAAAACATAATCTTCTGATTTCATATATGACGGTTGAGGACCTATACCGATTTTCAACCTGTTAAAAATATCGGAGCC